>DIVX01000015.1:0-4233 GCA_002422505.1 Desulfovibrio sp. UBA6121 | reverse complement strand
TCCAGTCCTTGCCGGTCAGGCCGCAATCCAGCACGCCCTGCTCAACGTAGATGCTCATTTCCTGCGCGCGGCACATGCTGCAGGAAATCTCCTCGTCGTCGATCTCGGGAAAGTAGTTGCGGGAGTGCAGGCGGATCTTCCAGCCGCTCTTTTCAAAAAGCTTGATTGTGGCGTCCTGGAGGGAGCCTTTGGGAATGCCCAGTTTCAGTTTGTTCTCGCTCATTTTCCGTAGACCTCCTTGGGGTCAAATACCATGGGCGAACACTCGCGTTCGGTGTCGCCTGCAAGTTCGCGGTAGAAACAGCTTTTGCGGCCCGTGTGGCAAGCCGCCCCGCCCAACTGGGTCACCTGGATGAGCACCGTGTCGGCGTCACAATCCAGGCGGATGGTATGGACCTTCTGCACGTGGCCGGAGGTGCCGCCCTTGTGCCACAGCGTGTTGCGGCTGCGACTATAATAATGGACCTCGCCCGTTTCGAGCGTTTTGTCCCAGGCTGCCTCGTTCATGTAGGCCAGCATGAGCACGTCGCCGGTCCCGACCTCTTGGGCGATGACCGGAACCAGTCCGCCGCATTTGGCAAAATCAGGTCTGAGCATGGAAACCTCGCGAAGAATCGTCTGCCTTTCAGGCGCATAACGCCCGGCAGCGAGAGCGGGTATACGCAATCCCGCCCTGGTTGTCCAACGCGCGGAAACCACAAAAGATATCCTCCATTTCGGCGGGCAATTGATCGTCAGGAAAGGAACAATCTCCGTCCGACGCTCGCATCATGCTGGTTTGCCAGCATAATTATTTCATACAAAAGGTGGCCTTTTTACCGGGAATTCCTTGACTGAAAGGTATGAATTAGATAGTTCCTTGGGCGCTACCACACTTACGTTTCACAGGCGGAATTTCGCGCGGCTGCTTTTTTGAGCTGCGGGAGTCTTGTTTTACAGGTTGAGGCAAACCCTCTCAAACGTACGAGGCAAGGAACAACAACATGGAAAAAGGAAGAGTGCTGCTGCTGAGCGCCGGGACCGTGTTCGTCCTGGCCGTGGTCTCGATCCTGAGCCTTGAGGCGCAGGGGGTCGAGGAGGCGCAGGCAAACGCAGCCGTCAGGGCCGATGTGGTGAAGATAGACGCCATGAAGGCCTTGGGCGCGCTTGAGCTGCCGCCTGTCACGTTCTTGCACGACAAGCATACCGCCGCCGTCGAAAAGGCCGGCAAGGACTGCAAGTCCTGCCACCTGGAGAAGGACGGCAAGCTTGTGGTCAAGTACATGCGTGAAAAGGACACCTCCTCTGCCGAGGTGAAGACCATTTACCACAAGAACTGCATCGGGTGTCATACCGACCTGGCCGACAAGGGCCAGAAGACCGGCCCGCTGGACGGCGACTGCCGCTCCTGCCACGACGCCAAGAGCAAGATCGTTTCCGCCAAGCAGCCCGCAGGCTTCAACAACGCCCTGCACTTCCGCCATACCGAGACCAAGGAGATTCCCTCCGCCCTGAAGGGTGAGTCCGGCGACGCCGCGAAGGACAACTGCGACCGCTGCCACCACGAGTTCAACAAGGAAACCAAGAAGACCTTCTATGCCAAGGGCAAGGAAGACTCCTGCCGTTCCTGCCACCTGGACAAGGCCACCAAGGAATCCCGCAGCATGGCCGAAGCCTCCCACGCTTCCTGCGTGAACTGCCACCTCTCCCTTGCCAAGGCCGGCAAGAAGGAGACCGGCCCCGTGCAGTGCGCGGGGTGCCACGGCAAGGAGGCCCAGGAAAAGACCGCCGCCAAGAACAAGGAAGCGGTCGCCAAGGCCCCGGAGGGCGCCAAGCTCATCCGCCGCGGCCAGCCCGAGCTGACCATCATGAGCATCGACAAGCCCGCCGAGGGCGCCAAGCCCCTGGCCATGAGCCCGGCGGTGTTCAACCACAAGGCCCACGAAAAGAACGTGGACACCTGCCGCAGCTGCCACCACAAGGGCATGCAGGCCTGCAACACCTGCCACAGCGTGGCGGGCAAGAAGGAAGGCGGCTTTGTGCAGCTTGAGCAGGCCATGCACCGCGCCACCGCGAAGCAAAGCTGCGTTGGCTGCCACAACACCAAGAAGGCCGATCCCAAGTGCGCCGGGTGCCACGACCTGATGAAGGCGCGCAAGAACCCGGCCGGTGAAAGCTGCAAGAAGTGCCACATCGGCGGCAAGGTTTCCGCCGCGGCGGAGCCCGGCTCCATGCCCGCCTACTGGAACATGAAGCCCGAGGAGAAGGCCGCCGCCGCCCAGGCGCTGGTTTCCGGCCGCGCGGACAAGGCCGACATCTACGGCATCGACGACATCCCCGAAAAGGTCGTCATCAAGAGCCTGGTCAACGAGTACGAGGCCTCTGAAATGCCGCACCGCAAGATCGTGCTCAAGATGGCGGGGAACATGAAGGACTCCAAGATGTCCGGCGTGTTCCACGCGGACCCCGGCACCCTGTGCCAGGCCTGCCACCACAACAGCCCGGCCAGCAAGAAGCCGCCCAAGTGCGCCAATTGCCACGCCGCCAAGGCCTTTGACGAGAAGACCCCCGGCCGCCCCGGCCTGAAGGCCGCCTACCACGGCCAGTGCATGGGCTGCCACAAGTCCATAGCGCTCAAGAAGCCCCTCAATACGGATTGCGCGGGCTGCCACAAGGAACGGAAGAAGTAGGCCGGTCCCCGGCATAATAAGGAGCACGTCCATGAAGAGAAGACAGTTTCTCGGCTTGCTGGGCGCCGCGGGGATCACGGCCACCCTGGGCACGACTGCGCAAGCCGCTGGCGGCAAATCCTTTGACGGCTACCCCGATGCCAAGGGCGTTCTTTTCGACGCCACCCGGTGCATCGGCTGCCGCAAATGCGAAGCCGGCTGCAACACCGTGAACAAGCTGCCCGCGCCGCAAAAGCCTTTCGCGGACCTGACCGTCCTCGACAAGGAGCGCCGCACCGACGAGAAGAGCTACACCATCGTCAACAAGTACCAGGGCAAAAACGGCCCTGTGTTCCGCAAGCACCAGTGCAACCATTGCATGGAGCCTGCCTGCGCCTCGGTCTGCTTCGTGCAGGCCTTCAAGAAGAACCCGGACGGCTCCGTAACCTACGACGCCTCGGTCTGCGTGGGCTGCCGCTACTGCATGATGGCCTGCCCGTGCAACGTGCCGGCCTACGAGTACGACGAGCCCCTGACCCCCCGGGTCATGAAGTGCACCATGTGCCACCCGCAGATCGAGAGCGGCGAGCTGACCATGCCCGGCTGCGTGGGCGCCTGCCCCAAGGAGGCCCTGGTCTACGGCAAGCGCAAGGACATCCTGAAGATCGCCCACGCCCGCATCGAGGCCTTCCCGGGCCGCTACGTGGACCACGTCTACGGCGAGTCCGAGATGGGCGGCACCAACTGGCTGTACCTCTCGGGCGTGCCCTTCAACCAGATCGGCATGCGCGAGGACCTGGGCGTGACCAGCGCGCCCGAGCTGACCTCCGGGGCGCTGGCCGTGGTGCCCATGGTGGCCGCGGTCTGGCCCGCCCTCCTGGGCGGCATCTGGGCCATCTCCAAGCGCAACGGCAAGGTGGCCGACGAGGAGAGGAAGGAGGCCGTGAAGACGGCGGTGGCGGCCAACCAGGCCGACAACGACGCCAAGCTGGCCAAGGCCAAGGAACAGGCCGAGAAGGACAAGAAGGATTCAATCGAGCGCGAGGTCAAGAAGGCGCTCGAGGAAGCGGCGTCCGCCGCCAAAGAGGAGGAGGGCGCCTAGATGACCTCTGAAACCAAGAAGACCCTGTTCACGCCGTTCAACATCTTCGCCGGGATCGTCCTGCTCATCGGCGCGTACCTGACGGTGATGCGCTTCACCGGCGGCCTGGCCGCGGTGACCAACCTGGACGACAACAACCCGTGGGGCATCTGGATCGGCTTCGACCTGCTCTGCGGAGTGGCCCTGGCCGCGGGCGGCTTCACCACCTCGGCCGCGGTGTACATCTTCGGCATGAAGAAATACCACTCGGCGGTGCGCCCGGCCATCCTCACGGCCTTTCTGGGCTACGCCCTGGTGGTCTTCGCNNCTGCACTACGACGTGGGCCGCCCCTGGCGCCTGCCCTACCCCATCTTCCTGCAGCCCGGCACCACCTCGCTGCTCTACGAAGTGGGCCTGTGCGTCTTCCTGTACCTCACGGTGCTGGCCATCGAGTACTCGGTGGCGGCCCTGGAGTGGCTGGGCCTCAAGAAGCTCCGCGGCCT
>DIVX01000131.1 GCA_002422505.1 Desulfovibrio sp. UBA6121 | reverse complement strand
CGATGGCCTCGGCCTGCTTGCCCAGGGTGCCCATGTTCTCCTTGAGGGCCATGGACTGGGAACGCACCTCCTCCACGGAGGCCACCACCTGGCGCACCACCTCCGCGCCTTCGCGCGCCTTGCCGCCTGCGCCCTCCGCGCCCTTGGCGGCGCTCTCGGCGCTTTCCGCCGCGCCACGGATGGACTCGCTCATGTCGGCCATGGCCTGGGTGGTGGCGCCTGCGCGTTCGCGCTGCTGCGCCGCGCCGTCCTCTGCGCTGGCTATCTGCCCGGAAAGACGCTTGGAGCAGGCCAGCAGGTTGTGCACCACGCCCTCGGCGCGCTTGGCCGCCTGGGTCACCACCTGGTTTTGCGCCAGCACGCGCGATTCCTGCTCGCGCAGCTCGGTGAGGTCGGTGTACAGGCACATGGCCCCCATGGGCGCGCCAGTGATGGCGTTGCGCAGGGGCGAGGCGGCGATGAGGATGCGGCGCTTGCCGCCCTTGCGGCCCACCAGGTCCACCTCGCGGGTGATGGTCTTGTCGTCCTTCATGGCTTGGCCCAGCACGGTTTCGCGCTTGGAATCGCCGTAGAAGAAATGGGCCACGTTCTGGCCGACGAAATCCGCAGGCTTGCCGTCGTGCTGCAGGATATCAAGCAGGGTTTGGTTGGTCTCGCGCAGTATTCCGGCTTCGTTCACCACCACAAAGGGGGTGGCGATGCCGCCAAGCACGCCGCGCGTGTAGCCCAGCGAGTCTTGCACCGTGTGCGCCATGGCTTCCAGGGCGGTGGCAACCTCTTTCAACTCGCCGTTGAAGTTGCCGATGAGGCACTCCTTGAAGCGCCCCTCGGCCTGGCACAGGGCGAAGGCCTGGATGTTGCGCAGAGGCAGCAGAATCATGCGCGCGCCAAAGATGAGCAGCACGGCCATGATGACCATGAGCACCGCGCCCGCGCCCAGGATGGTCAGCAGGGAGCTCCTGTCCTGCACTTTGAAGGCGTCAAAGGCGGCCTTGGACTTCTTGCTCTGCTCAACGATGGCCTTCTGGATGATGTCCTTGATCTCGCGCCATTTCTTGGTTTCTTTTGTGTTCAGAAGCGCCGTGGCGGCCTGGGGGTCGCCCTTGACGGCCAGGCCCATAACCTCGGCCTTGAGGGTGTGGGCTTCGTCCCACAGGGGCGGCAGCGTGGCGAGAGTATTGCTCATGGGCTCCTGGGCCAGCTTCTGCGCCGTGCCCAGGGCCTTTTTGAACTTCTCGTTGGCGTTTTCGTAGTTCTTCGCAGCGGTTTTGTCGGTGGGGTTCAGCACCACGTTGCGCGTGGCCTGCTCGGTCTGCAGCCCCTGGGCGTACATCTCTTGAAGCTGGCCCAATAGCGCCTCTTCGACGTTGACCATTGTTTCGAAGGTGCGCCCAACGCGCTGGGATTGCATGAAGAACAGCAGCAGCGTTGCCGCGAAGCCGATGAGCGTGGCCCCGCCCAATACGCAAAGTAGCGACTTGATTGTCAGACGATTCACGAATGACCCTCCAGAAAAAGGCATAGAGCCCACTCCAAAAGTGGACCGATTTTGGGAATATCAAGACCTACCCTGTGCCTTGAGGAAAATCAATGGGGCACAGAAATATTGATGGGACATCAAAAGACGATGGCTTCGTACCAGAAGATGGCGGTGGCGGGGTCGCGCCAGGCCTGGGCGGGCAGCCCGGCCTTGCGGCAGGTTTGGGCCAGGAATTGCTCGCGGTCCCAGCCCCATTCCACGGGCACCTGGGGCAAAAGAAGCCCCTGGCGCGCTCCCTGGCGCATAATGAGCCCGTGGCGGCCCACTTCCACCAGCTCTGGATTGGGGCAGGGCAGCACCGGGCCAAGAATGGAGATTTCGATGTCCAGGTCCGCCAGTTCCGACTGGTCCAGGGGTGGGAAGCGCGGGTCTTCGAAGGCGGCGGCCCGGGCCATGTTCCACACGGTCTTATAGAGCGGCCCCTGGCCGATGATGTTGCCGATGCAGCCGCGCAGGCTGCCCAGGCGCTTGAGGGTTACAAAGGCCCCCAGCTCGCGCGCGGCCAGCTCCGATTGCGGCTTGGGCGGGGCGTCTGGCCCGCGGCCAGAGAGCCGAGCGCTGATGGAGAGCCGCACAAGGTCCTTGAAGTACTGCTTGTCCTCCGGGCTTACGGAAAGGCGAAAGCTGTCCACTTGGATCTCCTTGAGGGGTGGCGTCTACACGGTGGGCAGAAAGCCGGGCTCCAGGGCCGGGCTGGCCAGGTAGGGCAGGTCGGCGTTGCCGCAGGAGGCCGGGTGGCTGCGCCGCACCATGACGTGGCGTCCCTCTATCTTGAGACGCCCGGCCGCCAGCCAAGCCACGGCCTGCGGGTAGATGCAGTGTTCGAGGGCCAGGATGCGCGCGGCCAGGGCCTGGGCCCCTTCGCCGGGCTGGGCGGGCACGGCGGCCTGGATGACCACCGGGCCGTGGTCCATGATCTCGTCCACGAAGTGCACGCTGCACCCGGCCAGGCGCACGCCATAGGCGGCGGCGTCGGCCGCGCCGTGGGTGCCGGGAAAGCTGGGCAAAAGGGCGGGGTGAATGTTCAGCACGGCCTCTGGGAAGGCGCGCAGGAACTCCGGCGTCAGCATGCGCATGAACCCGGCCAGCAGCACCGCGCCCGCGCCTGCGCGGATGCCATGCTCGCCGATGACGCGGACCATTTCGGCATCAAAGGCCTGGCGCGAGGAAAACTCCGTGTGCGGGCGGCTCCAGGTGGGTATGCCGCGCTTTCTGGCCCGTTCCAGGCCGTAGGCATCCGCCTTGTTGGAAACCACAACCCGAACCTCGGCGTCTATTGAACCGGCGTCGATTTTGTCCAGAATGGACTGGAGATTGGAACCGCCGCCAGAAACGAGCACTGCAAGGGGCATGGGCATGATGAGGAACTCCGTTGTCGCCGTGTTGCCGGGCCTGTCTGCACATGCTCGGCTTGGGCCCTCCTACCTGTTTTCGCGCCGGATGGGAACCGGTGAGCGCATCTTGTCAACCGGGGCATTCCTGCATATCATACTTAATTCCGTCGGGTGGCGTGGTGCCGCCTTGACCAACCCGCATGAGGTTCTCTGATGTCTTGCCGTGCCTTCATCCGCAGCCGTTTCGGGCTGCCTTTCGCCTCCCTGTTTCTTGCCTTGCTGCTGCCCGCCTTTGCCCAGGCCGCCCTGCCCCAGCCCGTGGAGGCCGACCTCGGCGCGCTCCTCGATCTTTCCCAGAAGCGCGGCGGCGCAATCAACCCAAGCGATTACGACGCTCTGCTCAATTACGTCATGCAGCTCAAGGGCGACGCCCGCGAACTGGTGCCCGGCCGCCGCTACGACGGCAACGGCTCCGTGCTGCGCGTCACCATGAAGACCGGCCTTGAACGGCTGATGCACTACTGCTACAACCCGGCCATTCCCAACTACCTGCTGTTTCCCAGCGTGCTGCGCCTGGGCGGCTGGTACGCCGGGAGCGATATTCTGGCCAAGGACACCAAGCCCTGGACCCACGTGGGCAAGACCGACGCCCCGCTGGCCTTGTGGGGCCAGGAATACGAGGTCAACGCGCCCGATTCCTTCGGCGGCGGCTACTACCGCTACGACCTGAACCGCCTGCTTATTTTGACCAAGCACGGCGGCAAGAACGTGCTCATCTCCATCAGCAAGCAGAAGAACAAGTCCACTGTGGGCAAAAAGGCCGTTATTCTGGATGACGGCGACTGGAGCTACTTCTACTCCGGCATCAACGGCCTGAACAAGGGCCTCATCGGCTGGGCAGACACCTACATGTACGACTCCGCCTCGGTGCAGGTGTTTGTGGAGGACGGCCCCAACCAGACCACCTTCACGCTCTTCAAGTGGCTGCGCGCGGGTTGGACCGGCCTGAACGTGGTGCAGAAGGACCACATCAACGAAGGCGCCACCCGCTACGCCAACGCCTTCAAACGCATTGTGGAGTCCGACCGCCTGCCCTCGCCGGAAGACCTGGCCGCCCATGTGCGCGAGCTTTCCGCCATGAGCGACGCCGACCTGGACCGCAAGATAGCCTCCTACGCCGTGGCCATAGAGAACATTGCCAAGACCTCCCCGGCCATGAACAAGAGCGAGTTCCAGAAGGTGGTGGAAGGCGGCAAGTACGCCAAGATTCTGAACCGCGAGGAACGCGTCGGCGTAATTCTGGTGGAGTATCTCAAAAGCCGCCTGGGCAAGCGCCCGCTGGTGGACTTTCCGGCCATGCCCACGGCGCGCAAAAGCTAGCCTGAACCCCATACGCACAGGAGGCACCCATGCAGCTCTGCGAGTCTGACGCCAAGTTCAAATACTGCCCGCTGCTCAAAACGCGGGACGACAAGCTGAAGTTCTGCCTGGGCTCCATGTGCATGTTCTGGCGCTGGGCCAACCCGGCCAATACCGGCGCAGACGCCGAAGGTCTCTGCGGGGCGGCGGGCATTACACTTGCCGCCGCCCTGCACGGGGCCGAAGACGCCCCGCAAAGGCCCATTGAGGACTACTAGCCCCATGACCGCCGCCATGCCCCACTGCAAGCCCGGCCCCGCAGGCCAGGCCGGAACCGCGCGCCTGCTCGTCACCTGCCCGGACCGCTCCGGCATCGTGGCCGCCGTGAGCGGCTTTTTGCACACGCGCGGGGTGAACATCATCCACTCCGACCAGCATTCCACCGATCCCGAAGGCGGGCGGTTCTTCATGCGGCAGGAGTTCTACTACCCCCGCCTGGAAGGCTGTTTCGACGAACTTGGCCGCGCCTTTGCCCGCGAGGTGGCGGCGGAATACAAAATGGACTGGCGGCTGGTGCTGGCCGGGCGCAAAAAGCGCATGGCCGTGCTCGTCTCCCGCCTGGACCACGGCCTTATGGACCTTTTGTGGCGCGTGGGCCGGGGCGAACTGCCCGCAGAGATTCCGCTGGTCATCAGCAACCACCCGGATCTGCGGCATGCCGTGGAGTCCTTCGGCGTGGCCTTCCACCATGTGCACGTGCCAGAGGCCACGGACGCCCCGCGCGGGCGCGGCCTTTCCCTGCCCGAGGAACGCATGCTGGAGCTGCTGGCGGGCGCCCCCGGCGGGCCCGTGGACCTCGTGGTCTTGGCGCGCTACATGCGCATCCTCTCGCCCGCCTTCGTCAAGCGCTTTCCCCAGCGCATCATCAACATCCACCACTCCTTTCTGCCCGCCTTCGAAGGGGCGGACCCGTACCGCCGCGCCAGCGAACGCGGGGTCAAGCTCATCGGGGCCACCGCGCATTACGTCACCGGGCGGCTGGACAAAGGCCCCATCATCGAACAGGACGTCATCCGCGTGTCGCACCGCCACCGGCTCGACGAGCTCAAGATCCTCGGGCGCGACATCGAACAGCAGGTGCTTTCCCGCGCCGTGCGCTGGCACCTGGAAGACCGCGTGCTGGTGGACGGCAACAAGACCATCGTGTTCGCCTAGCGCGCCCGCTCCAGGGCGGCAGCCCGCGACGATGCGGCGAGGCGCTGCCCCTGGACCATGATCAAGGGGCGCTGCCCCTTGCATCCCCGCCAAAGGGCCGCAGCCCTTTGGAATCCCCATAGCGCCGNNGCGGGTGTTTCCGGCGGCGAAGGCAGGTTCAGAGGCTGCGGGGCGGCGGAGTTTCTCGCCGTGTTCTGGCGCAATGGTGAGGCAAGTTGGAGATCCAGCGGCACGTTGCGCGCAGCCAGGACAAAAGAGGCGTGCCGCGTAGCATGGGGCAAGCTCAAGGGCATGCTCGCCGAGAGCGGCAGAAGAAACAGGGGCAGTCAGATTGAGGTATGCGGCGCGCGCCGGGGGGCAGGCCAGGCCGACAGCCTGCGCCACAGCCGCCCGAGTTCGAAGCGCAGGCGGCGCGTGGGCGTCAGGGCCCGGGACATTTCTGGCGCGATGAGGCCATCGTACAGGCGCTTGAGGTCTGCGCCGGGGTATTGCGGGCCGGAAGCGCGCGGCGCGGCCAGTATGCTCTGCAGAGCCTCCACGGTCTGGGTGTAAGCGTCGCGCGTGGAGTCCAGGCGCACAAGGGCGCGGGCTGCGGCGTAGTCCTGCGGGGCGGGGCGCGGCAGGGGGCCGGCAAGCAGCCCTGGCAGGGCCGCGATGGATTCGAGCACGGCGGAGCAGCCTGCCACCATGGCGGCCTGGGCGCGCACAAGGCCCGGATAGGACGTGGAGGGCAACTGCACGGCGGGCTTGTCCCAGAAGGGCAACTCCAGGCTGGTGGACGAGGTGCGCATAATGGCGATGTCGCAGAAGCGGTAGGCCCAGGTGCTGTCGGGTTCGTCCACGGCGTGCACTCCCCAGAACGTGTCGGAAGTTTCGCCCAAGCCCCAGGTGTCTACCCCGTGCTTCTTGAAGGCGTATTCCCAGGGGTGCAGCTTCACGGCAAGATTATGGCCCGCCTCGGTCACGGCGCGAATCACCCGCCCATAGTCCGGGTGTCGCGCATCGGCGTAATTGGGCAGCCACAGGCACAGGGGCCGGGCCGGGTTGAAGCCGTACTTGGCGCAGAACGCCTCCCGCGTGGGGTAACCGCCGTGCAGGCGGTTCAGGGTGGGCTCGTAGAAGATATTCCCCGTGAAGTGCACTCCCAGCGCCCGGAAGAACCGGTGCGCCTCGTCCGTGTGGCTGTATTCCAGCTCGAAGAACAGCGTCAGCGGATGTTGTAGCAGCAAGTGTTGCGCGCCGTGGCAGGTAAAGTCGCCCAGCAGGGTGGCCATCTGCGCGGTGGCGATTTCACGCGCGTGCACACGGGCTATGAGACCGGGCAGGTCGGGGTCGTGGTGCGCATCGGTGACGAGAAGCCGGGTGGGCGTGGCTTCCGCCCGGTGGAGCGCCTCGACCCGTGGCAGGAAGTGAATGCCCCGCGCGGCCAGTTCCGGCAGTGCGGCCTTGGGCACGTCTGCGCCGATTTTGAGCCCGCGCGGTGGGGTCACGGCGATCAGCAGTTCGCAGGAGATTCCTGCAAGAGCCAGACGCTCGTGCAGGGTGATGAGCTTGTGGAACACGCCGCCGTGGACGTTCAGCCATAGGATGCGAACATCGGGTGCGGTCATGCCCCCTCCGGGCCGCAGGCCTTAGGCCCGGCGCAAAAGGTAGACATCGTAATAGGCCTCGTTCGCAGCCACTATCTCGCGCACGCAGTCCTCGTCGTAGGAGATGAACGGGTGCATGAGGTCGATGACGGGCAGCTCCTGGAAGCGGCGCTCAATGATCAGCCCTGAATTTTTCGCCAAAAGGGCGAAGCTTGACTCGGTGCACAGGTTGATGTGCCCGCGCGGGTGCAGGGTGGGGGTCTGCACGCCCAGAATGCGAATGGCCCGGCTGTGCGCGTTGGGGATGAGCAGCAGCACGCGACCGTCCGGGGCGAGCACCTCGGCGCAACGCGAAAGCACGCTGAAGGGATCCACTAGGTGTTCCAGCACGCCCCACAGGGTGATGAGCCCGAAGCGCTTGTCGCCGAAGTCCACGTCTTCCATGCGCAGGCGGTAGTAGTAGTTCTCCCGGCCGGTCAGGGCTACGATGTCCTGGAAGGTGTCCTCGCAGAAGTCCAGGCCGTGGGGGATAAGGTCGGTCATGGCGCACATGTTCTTGAGAAAGGTGCCCGCGCCGCAGCCAACGTCCAGGGCGTTCTTGCTGGTTATGCCCAGCGTGCCGACCAGCATCAGGTACTTCTCATGCAACTGCCCCCAGTAGTCCAGGTGGGGCTGGCTGGTCTTGACCTTGCGGTCGAGCTTGTCGGTGGCGGAGCTTTGGTAGAGGCCCAGCAGCACGTCCTCGCGCAGGCGGTTTTTTACGAACAAGTGCCCGCAGGCGCGGCAATCGGCGTAGATGAAACCATACTTGACGAAGCCTGTCGGAGTGTCCTGGCTGCCGCAGATCGGGCAGGGGCTGAACTCCACCAGGGCTTCGTCGCGCACCACGTTGTTCACCCGAGGCAGCGACTCGGCCTCGTGCCGGGCTGATTCGAAAAAGGCTTCGATATCTGGAAGGGTGCGGCGCAGGTCGCGGTTTTCAACAATGACCGGCCAATCGTAGTCGAGAGGGTTTTTCCAATGCTTCATGGTTGTTGCGTCCTTAAAAAAATGGAGGATTAGCCCTTGCGGCAGATGCCCAGCGCCTGCCGCTCCACAGCCCAGCGGATGAGTTTCAGGCCCGTGGCCTTGGCCAGGGCGCGGGCGGCAGGAGTGGAGAGGGTGCGCCAGCACAGGTCGGCGAAGATCTTCACGAGCCCGCCTTCCCAGATGGCCTCGTGGTGGCAGAAGAGCTCGGCCTGGGCCTGGGTGAAGCCGTGCATGACGAAGAGGTCTCGCAAGGACTTGGGCACGTAGGGGTGCACGTGGGTGGGGTCTTCGTAGAACACGGGCACATTGGACGCAAAGTCCGGCGTGAGCACGATGAGCGCGCCTCCCGCACGCAGGGCCCGGGCGCATTCGGCCAGCAGTACGGTGGGGTCCATGACGTGCTCCAGAACGCTTTTCAGGAACACGGCGTCGAAGCTGGCGCTTTCGCAGGGCCAGGTCGCGCCGAAGATGTCCGCCTGGCGCACCACCACCCCTGGATGCTCGCAACTGGCGCCCTCGGCGAGGTCGAGGCCCTCGCAGACGAGCCCGCGCCGGGCGAAGGCCGCCAACATCTCGCCCCGGCCGCACCCCGCGTCCAGAAGGCGCATGCCGGGCTTGAGCCCCGCAAGGGCCATGAGCCGTCCGGCCAAGTGGTCCGGATAGCCGCTCTTGGGGCGCTGGCCTTCCTCGTACACCACCTTGAGATAGTCGCGGCTGGCTTGGCTGGTTTCCGGCTGGTCGTGTTCCGGCCGCTTCTGTGCGTCGCTCATGGCCGCTCCTACAAACCCTGCAGGCCGGGCGTTTGCAGGCCGTGGTAATCCCAGCACACTTTGCACAGTTCGAAGCGGTCGTACTCGCCCTTGACCAGATGCTCGCGGAAAAAGGCCAGCTTCTCCGCCTTCCAAATTTCCTTGAGAGGCGTTTTGCGCACGTCGCCCACGACCATGACCCCGTCGAAGTCGCGGCAGCAGGCAGAAACGCGGCCGTCCCAGTACACGGAGAGTTTGTCGAAGATCTCTGGACACTTCGGGTGCTTGCGCACCAGTTGCTCTTCGCCCTTCATGTGGCGCAGGGCCGCGCGCTCGGCCTCGGAGAGCTTGGCCTTGGAGATGTCGAAGCGTTCCAGCTCCGTGCGGCCCACGGTGACTTTGTCCGTGAAGCGGGAAACACGTTCGCGGAAGGAGGCCACGAGTTCGGGGCCCTCGTAGGTGATGGTGGTGGAGACGTGGATGAACGGGTAGGGCGCCGCGCCGCGGATGTCGTAGAGCTGCCGCACCTTGGCCATGAGTTCCTCGAAGTAGTCCGTGTTGCGCATCTCGTGGTAGCTTTTAGCGTCTACGCCCTGGAACGAGAACTTCATGGACTGGACGCCCACGTCCACCAGGCGGCGCATATCGGCCTCGGAGATGCGGCTGCCGTTGGTGTTGAAGTGCACCAGCAGGCCGCGCTTCACGGCGGTCTCCATCCAGTCCAGCCACCTGGGGTGCAGGGTGGGTTCGCCCCAGAGGATGAAGCGCAGGGGGGTGGCGTGCTGCGCGGCCTGGTCCAGCACGCTGGCGAACACTTCCTCGCTCATGACGCCCTTTTTGCGGACCTGCACGTTGGTGCCCACCGGGCACATGAGGCAGTGGAAATTGCAGGTGTTGGTGAGCTCTACATCAAGGATGCGCGGGAACTCGCCAAGGTCCTGCATCTTGTCCGCCGGGGCGATGGTGTTGATGGCCCGGTAGTACGGGTCGAAGGGATTGGTATGGGGGCTGGTCATCGTGGGGGTTCCTGTCCTGCCTGTGCGGGGCGCCGGGTCTTGTTCAGAAGATATTTGGGCCCGAGGTATTCAGCCATTTTCCGCAGGGTCATGTTGCGATTCTTGCTCTTGAACTGCTCCAGCCGTTTTTGCAGAAAGTCCTCCTGGTCTGGGGGCAGGTAGAACTCCACCAGATGCGGGCCGCCACCGGGCAACAGCTCCCCGGCCATGCCCCCTTCGACCCAGGAGAGCACATCGCAGCCGAAGCTGAGGGTCCGCGAGCGCACCAAGCGTGTGTCTCTGACGGTACGGTCCAAGGACTTGCGCATGAAGCATCCTCCAAAGGACATATGTAGCTTTTTTGTTGTGGCACCGCAACCCCTCGCCAGCGCCACGCCAGCCCCGGCGCGGGTGTTTCCGGCGGCGGGGCGGGGGCAGGTTCGGAGGCGGAGTTTCTCGCCGTGCTCTGGCGCACAGGTGAGGCAAAGATCCGGGCAGGAGGGTGGAGACGGGGAGGAGGCGCGAGCGACCGGGCAGGAAGCGGTCATGTTCCGGGCTGCCGTGCAAGGCGGGGGGGCTGCTCTTTTGAGGGCGCCGCAAAAATCAGGGCCTTGGAACGGGCAAACGCTCGGTCCAAGGCCCTGATTTGTGTCCTGAGGGGAGTTCGAGGGGGTTGGGGGCCCTCGGTCGGGGGCAGCGCTGATCGCGTTGCAGGCGCGAGCCGTTTTGCGCTTATTCTTCCTTTTTCGCCTCGCCGCGCAGTTCCTGGGCGCGCGCCTCGGCGGCCTCCCAGCGGGCAAAGGCCTGTTCAAGCTCGGCTTCCTGCTCGGCCAGTTCGTTGCGTGCGGCGGTGAAGACCTTGGGGGCCTTCTTGTATAGCTCCGGGTTGGCAAGATATTCCGTGGACTTGGCGATGCTTTGTTCCAGGGTTTCAATGCGCGCGGGGAAGGCGGCCAGCTCTTCGTCCAGGCTTTGCAGCTCGCGCTGTTCCTTGAAGCTCAGCTTGCGCGGTTTGTTGGCCGCGTTGGCGGCGGGCGCGGGCTGCTGCACCAGGGCGGGCTTGGCCTTGGCGGCGGGTTCGTCCGTGGGCTGGGGGCGCTGGCGCAGCCAGTCGTCAAAGCCGCCCACGTATTCGCGCACCACGCCGTCGCCTTCAAAGGCCAGGGTGCTGGTGACCACGTTGTTCAGAAAGGCGCGGTCGTGGCTGACGATGATGAGGGTGCCGGGGTATTCCACCAGGCGGTCCTCAAGCAGATCCAGGGTTTCGGCGTCCAGGTCGTTGGTGGGTTCGTCCATGACCAGGACATTGCAGGGCCGGGTGAACAGCCGCGCCAGCAGCAGGCGGTTGCGCTCCCCGCCGGAAAGCACGCGCACGGGGCTGTTGGCCCGCTCGGAGGAGAAGAGGAAGTCCTTCAAGTAGCCCATGACGTGGCGCGTGTGCCCGCCTATGGTCACCTGGTCCGAGCCCTCGGCCACGCTTTCGCGCACGCTTTTGTTGGGATCAAGCTCCTCGCGGTGCTGGTCGAAGTAGGCCACTTCGAGGTTGGTGCCCAGGCGCACGGTGCCCTGGCTGGGCTTCATGCGGCCCAGCAGCACCTGCATGAGGGTGGTTTTGCCTGCGCCGTTGGGGCCGATGAGCCCGAGCTTGTCGCCGCGCATGATGGTCA
Source organism: Desulfovibrio sp. UBA6121 (assembly GCA_002422505.1). Lineage (GTDB taxonomy): Bacteria > Desulfobacterota > Desulfovibrionia > Desulfovibrionales > Desulfovibrionaceae > Humidesulfovibrio. Next base: position 10,794 of record DIVX01000131.1, on the reverse strand, counting down.
GGTTGAGGTCCTGGAACACGGGAACTTCGCTGCCCGGCCAGGTGTGCGATATCTTTGCGGCCTCGATGACGAGGCGGCCGGAGCGTTCGGCCTCCTGCACGATGATGGTGGCGTTGCCGGAGCGTTCGCGCCGCTTGGCGCGTTCCTCGCGCAGCTTCTTGAGCTCGCGCACGCGGCCCTCGTTGCGGGTGCGGCGGGCCTTTATGCCCTGGCGCACCCAAACTTCCTCGCGCGCCAGCTTCTTGTCGAACTCGGCCCAGCCCTTTTCCTCAGAGGCCAGCAGGGCCTCCTTGCGCTCCATGAACGTGTCGTAGTCGCAGGTCCAGTCGGCCAGCTTGCCCCGGTCCAGCTCGATGATGCGCGTGGCGATGCGCCGCAGGAACATGCGGTCGTGGGTGATGAAGACCAGGGTCTTCACGTGGCGCAGGATGAAATCCTCCAGCCAGGCGATGGAATCGATGTCCAGGTGGTTGGTGGGCTCGTCCAGCAGCAGCACGTCGGGTTCGCCCACCAGGGCGCGGGCCAGCAGGGCGCGGCGCTTCAGCCCGCCGGAAAGATCCTCGAAGCGCTGGTCCGGGTTCAGGGCCAGGCGGGTCACGGCGGTGTCCACGTCGGCCAGGGCTTCCCAGCCGCCCAGGTCGGAAAGGGCGATCTGCGCCTCGGTGAGGGCTTCGGCGTCGCCGCTCGATAACGCGCGGTGGTGCCGGGCTATGTGCTCGCCCAGTTCGCCCAGGCCTTGGGTCACCACTTCATAGACCGTGCCGGTCAGCACCTCGGGCACCTTTTGCGACAGCCGCGCCACCTTGAGCCCCACGGCGCGGGCGATGTCGCCGCTGTCGGGGGTCAAATCGCCGGAGATGAGGCGCAGGAGGGTGGACTTGCCTTCGCCGTTGCGGCCCACAAGGCAGACGCGCTGCCCGGGCTCAATCTGGAAGGAAACGCCGTCGAGCAGCTTGGGGCCGCCGAAACTCATGGACAGGTTGTTTACGCTGATAAGTGCCATGCCGGGCTTCGTATGCCGTGGCGCGCAAACGGTCAAGCGGGGCGCATGCGCGCTGCCCGGAAACGCAGGGCGAAATGGACCGGAAATGGACGATAATTGGCTGAAAACAGGGCGAATCAGCGGGCGGACAAGAGTTCGGGCAGGTTCGCAAGCTCCACGCAGCAAATGCCCATGTTCGAGAGGTCGAAGACGTTGTGCGCCGCCACCTCGGCGCTCTGGGCCGAGCAGGCGTCGGTGACGACGACGGTGTGGTAGTCGCGGGCCATGGCGTCTACGGCGGTGGCGCGGATGCAGTTGGGGTACTGCGTGCCGCCAAGCACCAGGGTGCAAACGCCCAGGCGGCGCAGCAGGGCGTCGAACTCCGTGAACAGAAAGGCGCTGAAGCGGCGCTTGTGCAGGCGGTATTCGCCGGGCAGAGGGGTCAGTTCGGGCACAATGTCCGCCCCTGGGGTTCCGGCCACGCAAATGCCCTGGCCGTTCTGGAAGGCCCGGCGGCGGAAGAGCTCCACGTCGCTGCCATCCGGCCTGTGCTCGCGCGTTATATGGACAACGGCCCAGCCCTGGGCGCGCGCCAGGCCGAGCAGGCTGCGCAGGGCGGGCAGGGTGGCGGCGGCTCCGGCCACGCAGGCGGGCGCTCCGGGCGCAACAAAGTCGTTCTGCATGTCGATGAGGGCCAAGGCGATGGGGGCGTGCGCGGTCATTTCAGGGCTCCTGCCGGGTGGGGATGCGCCAGCCTAGCGCGCGGGGCGGGGCAGGGCAAGGAGTATGCATTGCGCCCGGCGTGGCCCCGTTGTATGGAAGGGCATGGCCCTTCCGGGGTCGGCCTCAGGCCAGCAGGCGGCGGTACAGGGCGCGCTCGTAGGCGCGGCTCATGCGCCGGGCCGTGGGCTTGGCCAGGCCGGCGTCCAGCAGGCGGCAATACAGGTGCAGGGGGTTCAACAGATGTTGCAGGCGTTCGCGCAGGCTGTTCATGGCGGCCGCCTCCTTGGCGGTGCGCGGGGGTTGCGGAAAATTGAGCAAAGGGCGTGCCGGACGTGATTTCTCCTGCAAATGCGCGGGGCGCGCAGAAATTGCCGTGGACTCTTGCCGCGCCCTCCTGCGTTTTGCCCGCCGCCGTGGCGGAAAATTGCACCTTCTTGGCCCCGTGCTTTGACGAAATCGCCCTGGCGTTCTTTGAGACCGAGGCCTGCCTGGCCTACACCGGGGCGGACCTGCCCCCGGAGCTTGCGCAACTGCCCGTGAGCTGGCATGTGCACCTGCCCCTGGACCTGCCGTGGGACGACGGCTCAGAATGCGGCTCAGAATGCGGCGCGGAGTATGGCGTGGACGGCGTGGCCCGGGCGGTGCTTGGCCTGGTGCAAAAAGTTGCATTTCTTGCGCCTGGCGCTTTTGTGCTGCACCCGCCCAGGGAGCCGCAGGCCCTGGCCGCGCTGGCGGGGCTGCTGGCCGCAGGGGGCCTGCAGCCCCAGGCCCTGCTGGTGGAAAACATCGCCGGGCGCGATTTGGCGCGCCTGTGGCCGGTGATTGAGGCCCTGGACCTTGGCGTGTGCCTGGATTTGGGGCACATGCTGGTGCACGGGCAAGAGGATTTTCTGGACCTGCCGGGGCTTGGCCGCCGCACGCGCATGCTGCACCTGAACGCCCCGGACCCGCAGAAGCCCGCGCGGCATGCCTCGCTTTCGCAGTTGAGCGCCCATGGCCGGGCGGTCATGGCGCGCCTGCTGGAAACGCTGGCCCCTGGCGGGGTGGTGGTGCTGGAGCTGTTCAACCAGCACGCCCTGGCCGATTCGCTGGACTGCCTGCACGCCGCCGTGGCTGCGGGCCAAAAACTGGAGGCCCCGGCGTGATCACTTTCGTCCTCGGCGGGAACAAGTCCGGCAAATCGGACTACGCCATGAAGCTGCTTGAGGCCTGCCCTGGTCCGCGGCTGTTTCTGGCCACGGGCAAGGCCAAGGACTTGTCCTTCCGCAGCCAGATAGCGGACCACCGCGAGCGGCGCGACCCGGCCCTGCCCGTGCGGGAAGTGGGCTGGGACTTGCCACGCGTCCTGCTGGAGGCTAAAGAAGAATATGCGGCGGTGCTGGTGGACAGCCTGGACTTCTGGCTGTACCTCTGTAGCCAGGAAGCGCCCAACGCGGAGCTTGTGCCCGCCCTGCTGGAAGCGCTTGGGCGTTGCGGCAAAGCGAACATCATTCTTGTTTCCTGCGAGATAGGCTTCTCGCCCCTGCCCGGCTCAAGCGAGGCCCGGCGGTTCTTGAAACAACTCGGGCGGCTCAACCAGGCCGTGGCGGCCCTGTCCCACGAGGCGTACCTCGTGGTGGCGGGTTTGCCCCTGGCCCTCAAAAAGGCGGAACATGGGCGTATCCAAGCTGACTGACGAAAAGGTCCAGGCGCTGTTGCCCCTGCTTGCAAAAGACCAGCGCTGGCTCATCGTCATCAACGCGGACCCGGACTCCATGGGCGCGGCCCTGGGGCTCAAGGCCGTTCTTTCGCGGCGCGTGCTGGATATCGGCATCGGCCATGTGAACGAGATCAAGCGCCCGGACAACCTGGCCATGATCCGCTACCTGCGCGTGCCCACGCGCAAGCTCATTCCGAACCTCATCGCCCAGTACGACCACTTCGCCCTGGTGGACAGCCAGCCGCACCACCACCCGGAGCTGGCCAAGCTCGACTACAGCGTCGTCATCGACCACCACCCCATCTTGCCGGACAAGCCGGTGAACGCCCCGGTGGTCGACATCCGCCCCAAGTTCGGCTCCACCTGCTCCATGCTGACCGAGTACCTGCAGCGCCTGGAGATACGCCCGCCCAAGCTCCTGGCTTCGGCCCTGCTCTACGGCATCAAGGCCGATACCCTGAACTTCCAGCGCAAGTTCATCGACGCCGACATCAACGCCTTCAAGTATCTTTCGAAGTACGCGGACCACACGCTCATCACCCGCATTGTGCGCAGCGAATACCACCTGGAGTGGATGCGCTACTTCTCCCGCGCGTTCTACAACCTGCGGCGCATAGGAACCGGGCTTACCGCGCACCTGGGCAAGGTGGACAACCCCGACATCCTGGTGGTGGTGGCCGACTTCTTCATGCGCGTGCACTCCATCTCCTGGGACGCCGTGTCCGGCGTCTGCGGCGACACGCTCGTCGTCATCTTCCGGGGCGATGGAATCCGCAAGGACATCGGCAAGTTCGCGGCCTCGCTCTTCGGCGACATCGGCTCCGCTGGCGGGCACAAGGGCGCGGGCCGGGCGGAGATTCCCCTTGAGGCCCTGGACGGCAAGGACCCGGAAATGTACCTGCTGAAAAAGCTTTCGCGCGGCAAAACCACCGGCTTCCAGCGGATATAAGCGCCATGTCCCTCAAAGCACGCCTGAACCTCGGCGACGCCGAGCCGCTGTATCTTGTCGATGGCACCAGCTTTCTCTACCGGGGCTTTTACGCCTACCCGGACCTGAAGCGCTCCGACGGTCTGCCCACCAACGCCATCTTCATCGTGCTGCGCATTCTGCTGCGCATTCTGCGCGACGAGCGGCCCAAGTACGTGGGTTTTTTCATGGACGGCAAGGGGCCGACCTTCCGCCATGAGATGTTCGAACCCTACAAGGCCCAGCGCCCCAAAATGCCAGAGGACCTGGCCGTGCAGATAGAGCCCCTGCGCGAGGCCGTGCGTCTGCTGGGCCTGTCGCTTACCATTTCCGACGGCATAGAGGCCGACGACTGCATCGCCAGCTTGGCCGCCGCGCACCAGGCCGAGCGCCCGGTGATCCTGGTGGCCTCGGACAAGGACCTGAAGCAGTGCCTGACCCCCAGCGTGTATTTGTGGGACCCGGCGGGCAAGAACGAAAAGGTCACGGGCGAGGCCGACTTCGTGGCCGAACTGGGCATCCGCCCGGCCCAGTGGCCGGATCTGCAAGCCCTGATGGGCGACAGCTCGGACAACATTCCCGGCCTGCCGGGCGTTGGCCCCAAGACGGCGCTCAAGGTCATTCACGACTTTCCCACCCTGGAGGACCTGCGCGCGGGCGAGGAAGCGGGCGATAAGCGCCTGCCGGAGAGCTTTCGCAAGAAGCTTGAAGGGCGCATGGACGACGTGTTTCTGTATCGCGAGCTGACGCGCCTGCGCCTGGGCTGCTGCCCGGACCTGACCCTGGACGCCCTGGCCGTGCAGCCGCCGGATGTGGCGAAACTGGCAGACTTTTTACGCACCTACGAGTTCCGCACCCTGCTGCGCGAAATTCCTTTGCCGGGGCAGAACGCTGCGGCCGCGCCCCTGGCCTCGGCCTCGTACAACGGCCCGCCGCCGTGGGAGCAGGGCGCGCACGCGCCGCTGGTATTGCCCACGCCGCAGGCGTCCCTTGCGTCTATGGGTGCGTTCACGGGTGCGCCCACGGGTATCCCCATGTCCGAGGCCACGGCGTCCTTTGTCGCGCCGGTAAGCTCTACGACCAAGGCCAAAGCCAAGGCGGCGGCCCAGGCGGCGGCCCCGCAGTTCTCGCTCTTCGGCGCGCCCACGGCCACGGCCACGGCCACGACCACGGCAGGAAACGCCCCTGCGGGCAACGCCCCGGCGGCCTCGGCTTCGCTGCTGTCCTTCACTCCGGCCTCTGCCGCCAATGTGCCGCCCCTGGCCCTGCGCCACGTGGACGACGCCTCGGCCCTGCCGGACTTTACGGGCCGCGTGGTGGGCCTGGTGCCCCTGGGCGAGAGCATGCCCGGCCTCTTGGGCGGGCTGGCGGGCGGGTTCCGCATCGCCTGCGAGGGCGACGCGGGCGAGCTGGTGTACGCCGGGCCGGACGAGGCGCTCATTGCGCGCTTGGCCCCGGCAGCGCAGATCGCCGCGCCCAGCCTGCAGGAGCTCTTGCGCCGCAGCCCGGCCTGGGGCGGCGTGCCGCTGGCGGCCTGGTTCGACCTGGGCCTGGCCGCGTATCTGCTGAACCCTGAGGACCGCAATTATTCCTTCGAGCGCCTGCGCTCGGCCCTGTTCATTGCGCCCGATCCCTTTGCCGACCCGGAGGACGCCGGAGTGGACGCCGCCGGAGCAGACGCCTCCCCCCAGGAAACCCCCGAAGGGGAGCCGGTTCCCCATGCCGAGGCCCAGGCCCTGGCGGCGCTTTCCTGCCTGCGCGTGCTTACGCGCCGCCTGAAGGACGCCGGGCTGCTGGACCTGCTGCGCGAGCTGGAAACCCCGCTCATTCCGGTGCTGGCCGCCATGGAGCGCCGGGGCGTGCGCATCGATTTCGCCGCCTTCAAGAGCTTTCTCGATGAGGTGAGCGCCCAGGTGGACCGGCACGGCGCGCGCATCCAGGAGCTTGCGGGCGCGCCCCTCAACGTGCGCTCCAGCCAGCAACTGGCCGAGGTGCTGTTCAAGAAGCTGGGGCTCAAGCCTGCGGGCAAAACCCCCGGCGGCGCGCTTTCCACCGGCAGCGACGCCCTGGAAAAGCTCGCCGGGCAGCACCCGATCATCGAGGAGATCCTGGCCTTTCGCGTGGCGGAGAAGCTGCGCTCCACCTACCTGGAGCCCATGCCGCGCCTGGCCGACGCCTCCGGCCGCCTGCACACGCGCTTCAACCAGCTGGCCACGGCCACCGGGCGGCTTTCCAGCTCCGGCCCGAACCTGCAGAACATTCCCATTCGCGGGCCGCAGGGCGCGCGCATGCGGGCCTGCTTCGTGGCCTCGCCGGGCATGCTCTTTGTGGGCGCGGACTATTCCCAGGTAGAGCTGCGCGTGTTGGCGCACTTTTCAAAAGATCCCGCACTGCTGGACGCCTTCCAGAAGGACGAGGACATCCACAGCCGCACCGCCGCCCTGTTGTTCGACAAGGACGCGGGGGACATCACCCCGGACGAGCGGCGCGGGGCCAAGACCATCAACTTCGGGCTCATTTACGGCATGGGGCCTCAGAAGCTGGCGCGGGAACTGGGCATCAGCACCAATCAGGCCAAGGAGTTCATCGCCCGCTACTTCGAGAAGCTGGGCACGCTGAAGGACTTCTACGAGGGCCTGGTGCAGGAGGCCCTCACGCGCGGCTACGTCACTACCCTGGCGGGCCGCCGCAGGCTCTTGCCAGAGCTTTTCTCGCGCAACCAGCAGGTGCAGGCCCAGGCGCGCAGGCAGGCGGTGAACACCGTCATCCAGGGCAGCGCGGCCGATGTCATCAAGCTGGCCATGCTGCGGGTGTATGACAGCCCGGAGTTGGCGCGGCTGAACGCCAAGCTTATTCTGCAAGTGCACGACGAACTGCTGCTGGAGGTGCCGGAGGCCGAGGCCCCGGCTGCGGCGCAGGAGCTTTCGCGCCTCATGCAGGGCGTGGTTTCCCTGGCCGTGCCCCTCAAGGTCGATGTGGGCCAGGGCCGCAATTGGGCCGAGGCGCACTAGCTGTGGAGTTGCAAGACGTTGTTCACAGCCTCTCCAACTCGGCTGGTGGGTGTTTTGTCTTGTAACGCAGAGTGATTCCTGTAAAAGTTGTATTCGTGGAGCCAGCGGGGCAACTCGCTGGCTCTTTCGTCTGAATTTGCATAGCTGGCGGCGCGCCGGGCAACACGCAACGTTTGCTGCAATGATTGTAATCGTGGGGCCAGCGGGGCAACTTGCTGGCGCTTTCGTTTGCGCTGCCGTTTCGGCTTTCCACCGCCGTTTCCCGGCCCCCGCGCGCGGGCCAGAAATTCCTTTCGGGCCGCGTTGTTCTGCGCTACAGTCCGGCCCGCATGCCAGAAACGCACAACGCCATCCTCCTTGCCGCCTTCGGCTCGCGCCTGCCCGGGGCGGAGGCCTCCCTCGACGCCATCCGCGCGCGCGCCTGCGGCTTGTACCCCGGCTACCGCGTGGAAACGGCGCTGACCTCCGGCACGGTGCGCCGCCACAAGGGCGCGCACAGCCGCCAGGGCCAGTCGCCGGAGGACATCTTGAAGGGGCTGGCGCGCGAGGGCGTAACCCGCCTGGCCGTGCAGTCGCTGCACGTCATCCCCGGCGACGAGTTCAAGAGCCTGGAGCGCGTGGTGGCTGGGCTCAAGGGCGGGCAGGGCTTTGAGCGCATCGAGCTCGGACGGCCGCTTCTGGGCAACGCGGCAGACGTGCGCCTGGTGGCGCAGACCTTGCTGACCGTGCTGCCGCCGCGCCAGCCGGGCGAGGCGGTGCTGCTCATGGGCCACGGCACGCGCGGCCGCGCCAACGCCGTGTATCAGGATCTGGCCGACGAACTGCGCGCCCTGGACCCGCTGGTGCTTATCGGCGCGCTGGAGGCCGAGCCCGGCCTGGCCGCCAAGGTGGACGAACTGCGGACGCTGGGCGCGGCCAAGGTGCATCTCATGCCGCTTTTGTTCGCACGCGGGGTGCATGCCACGCGTGACATGGCGGGCGAGGGCAAGAATTCCTGGCGCGCGGGCCTCACCCGTGCGGGCTTCACCTGCGAGGCCCACGTGAAGGGCGCGGGCGAACACCCGGCCCTGGCGGCGGTGTGGCTGGACCACCTGCGCGAGGCCGTGGAGCGCCTGGAGGCCAACCCGGAGAATCGCCCGGTGGCCTGACCAAAGAAGATTGAAGCCCCAGGCCAGCGCACCCCGCGAGCCCCTTGTTCCCGAAATCCCCGCCAGCAGTTCCCGCTTGTGCCGCCCCCAGGCCAGGGGCGCGCGGCTCCCCGCCTAGCCCAGGCCCAGCAGCAGCACCGCCAAGGGCGCGAAGCCGGCAGTGCAAATGCCCGCCAGAATCATGGCCAGCCCGGCCATGGCCCCCTGCTGCTCGCCCTCCATGAGGGCCGTGGCCGTGCCCTGCCCGTGCGACACCGTGCCCAGGGCCAGGCCGCGCGCCATGGGGTCGCGCACGCGGGCCAGGGTGAGCAGCCAGCCGCCGAAAAGCGAACCCAAGGTGCCCGTGGCCACCACAAAGGCCGCCGCCAGGGCCGGAATGCCATGATAGATTTGGGCGATTTCCACCGCGAAGGGGATGCTGACGCCCTTGGGCAAAATGGAGACCACAACATCCTGGGGCAGGCCGCCGAGCTTGGCGATGCCCCCGGCCGAAAGCATGGCCAGAACCGCGCCCAGGGCCACGCTGCCCAGAATGGCCGGGGCGGCGCGCAGAAGCAGGCTCCGGTAGCGGTACAGCGGCACCGCCAGGCCCACCGTGGCCGGGCCGAGCAGGGCGGTCATGATCTTCTGAGCCGGAACGTAATCGGCGTAGGGAATGTGCAGGGCCAGCAGGGCGGCTATGACCAGCCCGGCGCCCAGGGCCACCACGTTCAGCAGCGGGTGCCGGTAGCGCAGGTACAGGGCGCGCACGCCCGCGTAGGCCGCCAGGGTAAGGCCGATGCACAGGAGGGTGGTGCTCATGCGCGCCGCCTTGCGTTCAACAGTTGCGTCAGCCCGCCCACGGCCAGCAGGGGCAGCACCGCGCTCAGCACTATGGCCAGGGCCAGGGTCAGCCCGTATTCGCGGAACACGCCGCCCCATTCCATAAGCCCCACGGCGATGGGCACAAAAAAGAACACCAAGTGCTTGAGCAGCAAATCCGCCGCAAGCTCCACATATTCAAGCTTCACGACCCCCAGGCAGAGCAGGCTGAACAGCAGCACCACCCCTACCACGTTGCCGGGAATGGGCAGGCCGAGGAAGCCCACCAGCCAGGTGCTGCCCAGGTATATAGCCCAGAGCAGTGCGAGTTGTCCCAGGGCCTTGAGCGTCTGTGTCATGAATCACCTCGTTTTGGTAGCGCGCGGGGCGCGGGCGGCCTGTGCGGCGGCCGCTTCGCCTCATAGCGTAAAGGCCGCCGGGGCGAAAGGGGCCACCGGGGGCCGGGCCAGGATTGCAAGAGCGCGCCATGGGTTTGAAACGGCCTGTCCCCCCTCGACGAAGCCCCGGCAATGTGGCATGAAACGCGGAGCACGGGCGCAGGCCCGTGGTTCAGCTCCCGTCCGCAACGACTGACAAGGAGAGGGCAGCATGGCCGAGGTCATTAAAGTGCTGGTGGTGGATGACGAGGAACGCTTCCGCAATACGCTGAGCAAGCTGCTTACCGCCCACGGCATGACCGTGACCGTGGCCGACAGCGGGCAGAGCGCCCTGGAGATTCTGCGGCGCGAGCCCCACGACATCGCTCTGCTGGACGTGAAAATGCCGGGCATGAGCGGGCAGGAAACCCTGATCGAGATGAAGAAGATCGACCCCGACCTTGAGGTCGTTATTTTGACCGGGCACGCCTCGGTGGACATCGCCGCCGAGATGATAACCCACGGCGGGTCGGATTATCTGCTCAAGCCCTATCCCATGGATGAGCTTCTGGGCATCATCCACATCGCCTTTGACCGCCGCAAGACGGCAAAGGGCTAGCAGGCTTCCAATGCGCATCATCCGCGTCCGCTACCGCGACCGCTCCTTCTACGCCGCCATCACCAGCCCGGAAACCCTGCGCTGCCTGAACAACGAGGAGAACCTGCCCGACGAGATTCCCTTCGCCGAGGTGGAGCTTTTGCCGCTGGTGCGGCCCAGCAAGGTTGTGTGCGTGGGGCTGAACTACCACGACCACGCCCGCGAGATGGGCCACCCCGTGCCGGAGGAGCCCGTGCTCTTTCTCAAGCCGCCCAGTTCCGTCATCGGCCCCGGCGATCCCATCGTCCTGCCCGCGTGTTCCGAGCGGGTGGACTATGAGGCGGAGCTGGCGCTGGTGATTGGCCGCACCGCGCGCCATGTGAGCGAGGCCGACGCCCCGCGCCATTTGTTCGGCTACTCCTGCGCCAACGACGTGACCGCGCGCGACCTGCAAAACCGCGACGGGCAGTGGACGCGCGCCAAGGGCT
>DIVX01000144.1:14741-22048 GCA_002422505.1 Desulfovibrio sp. UBA6121 | reverse complement strand
CTACCTCTACGACATCGACGACCTGAAGGAGGTTGTGGAGGAGAACCTGAGCGCCCGCAAGGGCGAGGCCGTGAAGGCCCGCGCCATTGTGGACCTGGAAACCGAAGCCTTCGCCGCCTGGATGAAGTCCCTGGCCCTGCAGCCCACCATCACCGACCTGCTTTCCCGGGCCGAGGACGTGGCCGCCCGCGAGCTGGCCAAGACGTTAAAACGCCTTGGCCCGGTGGACGACGACACCCGGCAAGCCCTGGAAGTGCTGGTGAGCTCCGTAAGCCGCAAGCTGCTGCACGAACCCATCTGCTTCCTCAAGCGGCGCACGCGGGAGGAAGGCTCCTCCGACCGCTTCATCGATGTCACCCGGCGCATCTTCAATCTGGACAGCGACCCCGTAAACCCGGACGCGCACCTGGACCGCCGCTCCCCTGACGATGACGAACCCCTGGACTGCGAGTGCTGCCGCGACGAGGACAGCGCCCCGGAAGCCCAGGAAAAACACTAAGGATCCCATGCGCAGCTATCTCATCGAAGACTTCTACCCCGAGCAGTTGCAAAAGATCACCGCCGCGCTCACGGACAAGGGCTTGGCCGGATCGCTGGACGGCATTTTCTACCTGCCCCTGCCCGAGGTCCTGCTGACCGACGTGCAGCGCGCACACGCGGGCGAGTGCGGCCCGCACATCTTTGTGCTGGAGGTGCTGGAAGAAGGCTCGCTGAAGCTGGAGCTTTTGCTGCGCGCAAAGAACAAGCTGCGTTGCGAGTGCGTGTTCTACGCCACCCAGGACCAGCGCGAGCACATCATTTCCTTTCTCGATGACTTCATCCGCCAGCTGGACATCAGCGTATAGCCCGCCCAAGCCAGCCAGCGCCCCACGCCATGCCCCCCCTGCCGAAACTCCAGGAATTGCCGCCCAAGTGGGCGCGGTTCTGCCTGGGGATTCGCAGCTTCGCCGCGCAGGAGCTTTCCCGCCCCTTCAGCGCCTCGGCCTGCGTGGTGGCCTGCTCCGGCGGGGCCGATTCCACCGCTATGCTGCTCATCAGCGCCCTGCTCTGCCGCAAGGACGGCGGCCGCGTCATCGCCGCGCACCTGGACCATGGCCTGCGCGCGGAGTCGCCCCGCGATGCGGACTTCGTGGCCGCACTTTGTGAAAACTGGAACATACCCTTCGTGCGCGAGCAGGCGAACATCGCTGCCTTGGCGAAAAACAGCGGCATGGGCCTGGAAGAGGCCGGCCGCCTTGCGCGTTACGAACTGCTTGAGCGCGTCCGCCGAGAACAGGGCGCGGAGCTTGTACTTTTGGGGCATCAGCTCAACGATCTGGCCGAGGACCAACTGCTGCGGCTCATGCGCGGGGCGGGGTGGCCAGGGCTTGGCGGCATGGCCGGGCACGATGCCGAACGCTGCCTGCTGCGGCCCTTGCTGCTGACGCCGCGCTCGAAATTGGAAGCGTTTCTGGTCAGTTGTGCGCAAAACTGGCGCGTGGACCAGAGCAACCTGGAGCCCATCGCCACGCGCAACCGCGTGCGCCTGGAGCTTCTGCCCGTGCTGCTGCGCGAGAATCCGGCCTACCTGGACGCTGCGGCGCGGCTGTGGCGGCAGGCCCGGCTGGACGAAAAGCACTGGGACGCGCAGGTGCAGGCGCTTTTCTCCGCTCTGCCGCCGCCAGGGCCCGGCGGTGTGCTGTTGCTTCCTGCACACATGCTGAACGCGGCCCCAGCCCCCCTGCGCCTGCGCCTGTGCAAGGCTGCGCTGGAATCCCTTGGACCAGGCCAGGCCTTGAGCGACGGTCTTTTCCGCCTCGACGAACTCTGGCGCCTGCGCGCTTCGGGCAAGAGCCTGCGCTTTCCCGGAGACAAAGAGGCCCGCCTCAGCAAGGCAGGCATAGCCTTGCGGGTCATTGACAGGAAAAAAGAGTGCGGATAAGAGCTTGTGAATCTTTTGCACAAGCCAAAAGCAATCACCCAAGGAGGCACAATGAATATTCTCATTTTTGGACCCAACGGCAGCGGTAAAGGCACCCAGGGCACCCTGGTGAAAGCCAAGTACAACCTGGATCATATCGAGTCCGGCGCCATTTTCCGCAAGCACATCGGCGGCGGCACCGAGCTCGGCATGAAGGCCAAGGAGTTCATCAACCGCGGCGAACTCGTGCCCGACGACATCACCATTCCCATGGTGCTTGACGTGCTGCAGAACGCCAGCAAGAACGGCTGGTTGCTCGACGGCTTCCCCCGCAGCCTGGTGCAGGCCGAAAAGTTGTGGGACGCCCTGCAGAAGGGTGGCGAGAAGCTGGACTTCGTCATCGAAATCCTGCTGCCCCGCAGCGTGGCCAAGAACCGCATCATGGGCCGCCGCCTGTGCGCCAATGACAACAACCACCCGAACAACATCTTCATCGACGCCATCAAGCCCAATGGCGATGTGTGCCGCGTGTGCGGCGGCGCTTTGACCGCCCGCGCCGACGATCAGGACGAGGGCGCCATCGACAAGCGCCACGACATTTACTACGACGCCAAGACCGGCACCATGGCCGCCGCCTACTTCTACAAGGCCCTGGCCGCCAAGGGCGCCTGCAAGTACATTGAGCTGAACGGCGAGGGCTCCATCGACTCCATCAAGAAGACCCTGCTGGACCAGCTCTAGCCCCGGCCCATACCGCCATTTCAAAGGCCCCCTTCCACAAAGGATGCGGGGCCTTTTTGCTTGCCGCGCAGCCGTGCGCTGGTACGGCGCCTGGCTGGTCCCGTTGCCCCACCACCAAAGCTAAGCAAGCCACAGGCTCTCCAACTCCGCCGCTCATCCGCACGATGAAGGCACGCCCCAAGCATGATGAGGACATGGTCGTCCACACGGCAACGCTTGCCGAACCGATCGCCGCACGCTCGTTGCAACGACAAAAAAGCCCCCCTTCCGCGAAGAAGAGGGGCTCTAAGAAGCGTACTTGATGGAAGGCTTACGCCGTCTTGACCTTGGGAGCGGCCTTGGGCGCAGCCTGGGGCTGGGCCTCGTCGGGCGGGGTCAGGGTCATCACCAGGGGCGCGGCCACGTAGATGGACGAATAGGTGCCGACAACCACGCCCACAAGCATGGCCAGGGCGAAGTCGTGGATCACCTGTCCGCCGAAGACGTACAGGCTGCCAACCGCCAGGAAAGCCAAACCGGAAGTGAGCACCGTGCGCGAAAGCGTCTGGTTCACGCTCTTGTTGACGATCTGGGGAAGGCTGTCGCCGGTTTTCAGGCCGCGCGTCTCGCGCATGCGGTCGAAGACGATGATCGTGTCGTTCAGGGAGAAGCCGATCAGGGTGAGCAAGGCCGCGATGATGGTGAGATCGAACTCCTTGTTGAGCAGGGAGAAGATGCCCACCGTCACGAGCACATCGTGGATGAGCGCGGCGATGGCCCCGAGGGCGTAATTGAGCTTGAGCAGGTAGCAGGAGACCAGGGTGATGATGAGCGCCCCGAACACCAGCCAGATCTGCGGCGCGTTGATGTACTGCAAGGCGGTGATGCCGCCGAAGAGCGCAGCGGCCATGATGCCAGAGGCCATCCAGCGGTGCTCGAAGCGGCCGGAGATGTAAATGGCGATGAGCAGAATGGCGAAGTACATGGCCTCGAGGGCCTTGCCGCGCAGGTCCTCGCCCACCTTGGGACCGACCATCTCTATGCGCTTGTAAGAATACTTGGCTCCGGTGATGTCCTTGTCAAAAGCTGCGGAGACATTCTTCTGTACGACCTCGCTGGAGGCGTCCATGGTGCTGGTGCGGATGAGGAAGTCGTTGTCCTTCTCCTGTCCCAGCTGCTGCACCACAAGGCCGGGCAGGTTCGTGGCCTCCAGGGATTTCTTGACCGCATCGATGGGGGTCGGCGCATCGAACTGGGCCTGGATGATGACGCCGCCTGCGAAGTCGATGCCGTAGCGGGGGCCGCCCTTCACGAACAGGGAAACCATGCCCACAAGAATCATCAGGGCGGAAATGGCGAAGGCATAGAACCGGAACCCGATGAAGTTGATGTTGGTGTTGTTTCTGATCAGATGAAAGCTCATGGCGTCTCCTTAAATGCTCACGGCGGCATCCGCCGGGCGCTTGGAGAGGTACAGATCGAACATGATCCGGGAGACGAAGATGGCCGTGAACATGCTCATGACGATGCCCAGCACCAGGGTGACGGCAAAGCCGCGGATGGGCCCGGTGCCGAACTGGTACAGAATGATGGCCACGAGCACGTTGGTGGTGTTCGAATCCAGGATGGTAAGCGTGGCGCGGTCATAGCCCTTGTGCACGGCCTCGCTGGGCTTAAGGCCCAGGAGCAGCTCCTCGCGGATGCGCTCGTAGATGAGCACGTTGGCGTCCACCGCCATGACGATGGTCAGGATGATGCCCGCGATGCCCGGCAGGGTAAGCGTGGCCCCAAAGGCCGCAAGCCCGGCCATGGTCAGCACGATGTTGAGCAAGAGCACGGTGTTGGCGAAAAGGCCCGCCACGCGGTAGTACACGGCCATGAAGACAATGATGAGCACGGCGGCGATGCCGGTCGCCATCATGCCGGCGTCGATGGATTCCTGCCCCAAGGTGGGGCCCACGGTGCGCTGCTCCAGCACGGAAACGGGAGCGGGCAAGGCTCCGGCGCGCAGCACAATGGCCAGGTCGCGGGCCTCGTCCTGGGTGAAGCTGCCGGTGATCTGCGCCTTGCCGCCAGCGATCTTGTCGCGGATGACGGGCGCGGAATAGCACTTGCCGTCGAGCACGATGGCCAGCCGCTTGTTGACGTTCTCCTCGGTGACGCGCTCGAAGACCTTGGCCCCGCGGGCGTTGAAGCTCATGCTGACGGAGAACTGGTTATTGTTCTGCTCAATGGTTGCGCGAGCGTCGGTGATATACTCGCCGGTCATCACCGCGTCCTTCTTGAGGACGATGGGCGTTTCGGACTCGGCGCCCTTGGCCCCGCGCGTGCGGATGACGGACAGCTCACGGCCGGGACCGACAAGCCCCTGCTTGACGCTGGCCGGGTCCACCGTGTCATCCACGATCTTGAACTCCAGGTGCGCGGTCTTGCCAATGACGGCGATGGCGCGCGCAGGATCCTGCATGCCGGGCAGTTGCACCTGGATGCGGTTGCCTTCCTGACGGCGGATGTCCGGCTCGGCCACGCCGAACTGGTCAATGCGGTTGCGGATGGTCTTGACCGCCTGGTCCAGGGTGAGCTTGGAAAGATAGGTCTTGTATTCCGGCGTCATGGAAAACAGGTACTTGACCTTGTCGTCAGCCTGCACTTCCTTGGCGTCGATTTTGAGGGAGTTGAACTGCTTTTTGAGCAGCAGCTCAAAGGCCTCCTGCTTGTCCGCGCCAACGAGGACGGCCTCAAGGCGGGGTCCGGGCAGCAGGCTGGGCTTCAGCAGAGCCAGGTTCTCCTCGCGGGCGCTGGCTTTGATGTCCTGGCCGACGCTGGCCATGTTGTTTTCAATGGCCTTGTCGACATCGACGCCCAGGGTGAGGTGGATGCCGCCCTTGAGGTCGAGACCGAGGTTGATGGCGGTGTCGGGCAGGAACTTGCCCAGGGTCGTGTTGCGAATGCCGGGGGCCGATGGCAGCACCAGGACCAGGGCCGCGGCCATCACCACGAGGGTGAGAAGTAAACGCCAGCGCAAGTTGCGGTACATGTGCTCTCCCAATTGCTTCAAGAAACAATCAAAGGCTCAGGAAACGACGTGAAAAACCAGCCGACCGCCAAAGACAAGCGCGGACCCGGGCGCATTCCCAGGTCCGCGTATCCGCCTTTCGGCTGAAGATCAAAGGAAAATAGCTTATTTTCCCTTCTTTTCCAATTTCTCGAACGCCTCGGCCTTGTCGGCCACGGTGTTGCGCAGCATTTCAACCTGCACCTTCTCGGCGATCTCGACAATGACGGTCTGATCCTTCATGCGCACGATGGTTCCGTAGATGCCACCGTTGGTGACGATGCGATCGCCGATCTTCAGATTGTTGATCATCTCCTTGTGCTGCTTGGCCTTTTTCTGCTGGGGCCGAATGAGCAGGAAGTAGAAGATGGCGAACATGAGGATAAGCGGAACAAAAGCGCCAAGGGGGTTGCCCTGCGCTCCACCGGCGCCGCCGGCTCCGCCCATGGCGAAAGCAAGATTGTCAAACAGCATTGAATCCTCCTGGATGGTGGGGCCTTGGGCGAAATGCCCGGCGCCCCGCCCTCCCCGACCTTACGCCGGCACGTACAAATTGCCGTACGGGCGGTGCGAGAAGGGTTTGATCTTCACGAAATCCGCCGCCAGGATCTCCTTGGCGTCAAGATTGAGCTCCTTGGCGTATTCCTTGACGATGCCCTCGATGACGGCCTTGTCGGCGTCATCAAGCGGCTGCGCCGAGAGGCCAGGACCTATCTGCTCCTTGGGAACCTCGCCGCGCACGTAAATCACACCGCCGTGCATGCCTGTTCCCAGGCTGCGACCGGCAATGGGTTCAGACGGCTTATCAGAATACATTCCAAGAAGCAAAAGGATTCCGCCTGCCATATATTCGCCGAGGAAGTCTCCGGCCTTGCCGCCGATGACGATGGTGGGCAGTTTTTCCATGTAGGCCTTCATATGGATGCCCACACGGTAGCCCACGTCGCCCTTGATGAAGATCTTGCCGCCGCGCATGGCGTAGCCCACCACGTCTCCGGCCAGGCCTTCGATGATGATGGTGCCGTCGTCCATGGTGTTGCCCACGCCGTCCTGGGCATTGGCCTTCACGCGGACCTTGGGCCCGCGCATGAAGGAGCACATGTCCTGCCCGGGCACGCCCTGCACCTCGAAGGTCAGGTCGCCCACCATGGCGCCAGCTATATAGCGCTGGCCGTTGACGTTCTTCAAAACGATGTCCGTGGCGCCGTTGGCCACAGCCTCGCGAATCTGCTCATTGAGCTGGCGGTAGTAGATGCCGCTCGCGTCCAGGGTGACAGTCTTGGCCATTTTCTAAGCCTCCAGATGCACGATGACCGGTTCGCCAGCCTTGGGCATCCACACGCGGTCCAGGTCGCCCTGAATTTCGCGGATGGAGCTCTCCTCGCTCGACATGAAGACCATGTCGTCCTTCTNNGCAGCTTGATGCGGTCGTTGAGGCCGAAGAGGCCCGTGTTGTCGGCCACGAGGATGGCGAAGGGTCCGTTCAGAAGGGCCTGGCCGTAAACCATACGCAGGGCGGTGTAGGCGTCCTTCTCCTGCTTGGGCATGCGGGCTATCTCGTCCCAGAAGGGCGGCGCAAAGACCTTGCAGGCCATTTCCTTGGACAAGCCGTGCTTGCGGATGAGCAGGTCC
>DIVX01000144.1:0-14578 GCA_002422505.1 Desulfovibrio sp. UBA6121 | reverse complement strand
AGGCGCCCATGTTCTTGCCGCTGGAAAAGACGAACGCGCCGGGCACCTTGTGGTTGATGTGCATGACGGCGCCGACGACGTAGTCCTGTTCGCCCAGCTCGCGCCCTTCCTCGGGCCGGTCCTTCTTGATGGACAGGAAGTAGCGGGTCATGATGGGCGGATTCTTGATGGTCACCACCTTGCGGGTGGGGATCGGGTGGTACTCGTGAACCGTAAAGTAATGCTTGAGCACCTGCTCGGCGCTATCAAGCGCCGCCTGGGTGTCGCACATCAGGTGGAAGGCGTACTTGTCGGCCAGGTCCGGGTAGATGCCGTAGGCCGCGAAACCGCCTCCCAGGCCGTTGCCGCGGTCGTGCATGCAGGCCATGGCCCGGATGGGGATGTCGCCGGGGATAAGGCCGCGCGTCTTGTGGATAACCCCGAAGACGCCGCAGCCGGAGATGTCTTTCTGGAAGTCGTAATACCGTTCAGGTGCTTTCATCCTAATCGTGCTCCTACGCGGATGTTCTGCAGGGACGCCTGCTCAAACTAGCGGGCGGCCTTGGCCGGCTCGGGGTTCCAGGTCTCGTCGAACAGCTCGGCGGGCCAGAGGAAGACCTCGGGACCGGCGTTGATGAGCTTGTCCTTGGCCTCGCCGGCAAGCGGCATCTCGAACTTGATGAAGGCGGTGTACATGCCGCCCTTGTCGATATCGCCCACGAGCACGTAGCCCACCAGCTTCTCGTCGCGGAACACGAGCTTGCGGTAGATTTCCTTCTCCTCGTCCAGCAGGGCGTGGACCTCGAAGTTGGTGTCGCCCTCAGGCGGGTTGACCGTGCCGACCGAGATGGTGGGCAAGCCATAGAAGCTGATGGAGTTCATGGGCAGGCCGCCCATGTAGGGCTGCTTGGCCCCGGCCATATTCCGGCCGGAGGCGTAGCCCTGGTTGTAGGCGTTGGGCCAAATGGGCACCACGCGGTGCTCGCCGGTAATCTGGTCCAGGGCCTGGGCCACGTCGCCTGCGGCGTACACGTCCTTGGCGTTGGTCATCAGCTTGCCGTCCACCATGATGCCGCGCTCGACCTTGATGCCCGCCTCTTTGGCCAGGGCGCTGTGGGGCACCACGCCGATGGCGACCACCACCACGTCGCACTCCAGGAAGCGGCCATCGGTCAAGAGCACGCCCTTGACGTGGCCGTCCTTGCCGCGCTGGATCTCCTTGGCGGTAACGCCGCAGTTCACCTCCAGGCCGACCTTCTTGAGGCGGTTGGCGGCAAGCCGTCCGGCCTTCTCGTCAAACCCGCCGGAAAGGATGCGCGGAGCAAGCTCCACGATGGTCACGGCCACGCCGCGATCAAAGAGACTTTCCGCAGCCTTGAGGCCGATGAGCCCGCCGCCGATGACCACCGCGCGCTTGATCTTGCTCGAAAGCTCAATCAGCGTATTGGCGTGGGCCAAGGTGGTGAAGCTGTAGATGTCTTCCCCCTGCACGCCCGGAATGGGCGGCACAAAGGGCACGCCGCCGGTGGCGATGAGCAGGCGGTCGTATTTCACCGTCTCACCCTTGTCGGTGGTGACGGTCTTTTTGGTGGTGTCGATGGCGCTTGCGGTGGTGCCGAGCTTCAACTCCACGCCGTTTTTGGCGTAGTACTCGTCGCCGCGCAAAGACAAGCGGTCCTGGCCGATCTTGCCAGCCAGCAGATAGGAGATGAGCGGGCGTCCGTAGGCGGAGGTCTCCTCCGCGCCGATGACGACGATGCGCCCTTCCTTGTCGTGCCGCCGGATGCCCTCGATGGCTCCGATGGAGGCAACGCCGTTGCCGATGATCACGTAAGTCATAGCGTCCTCATGAGGCTTTCAACGTTTCGTGACGGGCACATACGCCCTCTAGCGTTCCTCTTGCTTCAGCGCCTTGTTCGGGCAGGCGGCAACGCAGGCCGGACCGCCGGGGCGGTCGAAGCACAGGTCGCACTTGACGATCTTGNNATGGCCCCGTACGGGCAGGCCATGAGGCAGGACCAGCAGCCCACGCACTTTTCGCGGTCGTAAACCGTGCGGCCGCTCTCCGGGTCCTTCTGCAGCGCGCCGGAAATGCAGGCGGCCACGCAGGAGGGCTCGTCGCAGTGGCGGCAGGAAAGGGCCACGCAGGTGGCGCCGCCTTCGTGCACATGCTTGCAGGAAGCCGCTCCGCTCTGCCCGCGCTCCACAGTGTAGGCCAGGATCAGATCCTTGCTCTTGGAGTGGGCCGTAAGGCAGGCCAGCTCGCAAATGTGGCAGCCGATGCAGAAGTCCTTGTCAGGGTAGACGCGTTTCATAGTATTCTCGCCCCCTTGTTAGCGACCGGCGTGCTTGACGCCGAGGATGTCCATCTCGGTGTCGGTGAGTCCAACGGCACGGAGCTTGTCGCGGTTGCCGCGCAGGCTCTCTATGGAGTTGAGGCCCATGCCGCCGAGCATTTCTTCGATTTCGTGGCCCCAGGCGCGCACCAGGTTGACCATCTTCTTGGCCGCCACGTCCGGGTTCTGGCGCTTGGCCAGGCGGGCGTCGTTGGTGGCGATGCCCCAGGGGCACTTGCCGGTGTAGCACTTGGCGCACAGGGTGCAGCCAACGGCCAGCAGAACCGAGGTGGCGATGTAGCAGGCGTCGGCCCCGAGGGCGATGGCCTTGACCACGTCCGCGCTGCAGCGCGTGCCGCCGGCGGCCACGATGGACGCGCGGTTGCGGATGCCTTCGTCGCGCAGGCGCTGGTCCACCTGGGCGAGCGCCAGTTCGATGGGAATGCCCACGTTGTCGCGGATCATTCCCGGAGCCGCGCCCGTGCCGCCGCGGATGCCGTCGATGGCGACGATGTCGGCCCCGGCGCGCACAATGCCCGAGGCGATGGCCGCCACGTTGTGGACCGCGGCGATCTTGACGCTCACGGGCACGCGGTACTCGCTGGCTTCCTTCAGGGCGAAGATGAGCTGGTGCAGGTCTTCAATGGAGTAGATGTCGTGATGCGGCGCCGGGGAAATGGCGTCGGACCCCAACGGCACCATGCGCGTTTCAGAGACCATGGCGTTGATCTTCTCGCCGGGCAGGTGCCCACCGATGCCGGGCTTGGCGCCCTGGCCCACCTTGATCTCTATGCCCACGCCCGCGTTCAGGAAGTCGCGGTGCACGCCAAAGCGGCCGGAAGCCACCTGCACGATGGTGTTTTTGCCGTATTCGTACAGGCTCTTGTGCAGCCCACCCTCACCGGTGTTGTAGCAAATGCCCAACTCGGTTGCGGCGCGCGCCATGGCCACGTGCAGGTTGAAGTTGATGGAGCCGAAGCTCATGGCCGAGAACATGAGCGGGTAGTTCAGCTCAATCTGCGGGGCCAGCTTGGTCTTGAGCTTGGGGCTGCCGTCCTTGGTCTTGGCGAACTCCAGCTTGTCCGGCTTGGAGCCCAGGAAGGTCTTGAGCTCCATGGGCTCGCGCAGCGGGTCGATGGAGGGATTGGTGACCTGGCTGGCGTCGAGCAGGAGCTTATCCCAGTAGATCGGGATATTCACCGGGCTGCCCATGCCGGTCAGCAGCACGCCGCCGGTATCGGCCTGTTTGTAAATGTATTTGATGAACTCGGGACGCCAGAGCGCATTGTCCTTGAAGTCCGAGCGCTTCTTCTGGATGAGCAGGGCCGAGGTGGGGCACAGGGCTTCGCAACGGTGGCAACCCACGCATTTTGCGTTGTCGTGCATTACCTTCTGGCGCGTCTCGTCCCAGTAGTGGGCCTCGTACGAGCACTGGCGGACGCAGACCTTGCAGTTGATGCACAGGTCCTTGTCGCGGACGATGGAGAAATCGTGATAGTTTCGGTTGATAGGCTGAAAAAGCAAAACCGTTACCTCGCTCCAAGTGGTTTGGATGAACGCGCACGGGGCCGCTGGCCGCCTCCATATTCATCCGGTAGGCCCGGCTGGCAGGGGGTCGCCAGAAAATCACAACAGCCATACGCTGTCAAGAAATGAATACGAAAATGTGCCCTATTTTCTAATTTTGTCATATTTTGAGAGCGGGAATCGTTCCAACCCCCGTGGTAATTGACGAAACATGCGTGCAAAAAAAGGCCGCCTTTCCCGAAGAAAAAGCGGCCTATCGTGAAAAATCAGCCGTTTGCCCAGTGTATCAAGCCCAAGGCGTGGGAATCCAGCAACAGGGGGTGGTGGGGCAAAATCCTGACCGTGAAGCCAAATCTCCCGGCTTCCGGGGGCATCACCTCGCCCCGGTACAGGTGCCAGCCCTCGCCCAAATCTTTTTCCGGGGCCATGGGCGTGGTGCGCCGCTTGGCGAACACGCTGTCCTGGCTCACGGGGCCGTGGTAAATCTCCACGCGTACGTCGGTGGGGGCCAGGCCGTCCAGGTGCACGCGCGCCTCTATGAGGATGGGCTCCTCCACAAAGACCTTGGCGTGGGTCTCGGTGCGGATGTCGGCTATGGCCAGGTTACCCCAGCGGGTCATGAGCCGCATGCGCCAGTCGGCCAGGTCCTTGGCCGCGCGGAAGTCGTCCTTCACCAGGCTGACGTAATTGCGGCACGAGGGCAGATAGGCCCGCTCCACATACTCCTCCACCATGCGGTGGGCGTTGAACACCGGGCCCAGCTCCCGCAGGGCCGACTTCATCTTGCGTATCCAGTTGCGCGGCAGGTTGCCCCGGCCCCGGTCGTAGAATTCCGGCAGAATGTCGTTTTCCAGAATGTTGAACAGGGTCTGGCTTTCCACGAAGTCTTGATAGCTCAGGTCGTCGTATTCCTCTCCCCTGCCGATGGCCCAGCCCAGGCTGTTGTCCGGGCGGTAGGCCTCGTCCCACCAGCCGTCCNNCCTTCATGCCGCTGGTGCCGCAGGCTTCCAGCGGGCGGCGCGGATTGTTGAGCCACACGTCGCAGCCCTGCACCATGCGGCTGGCGATCTTCACGTCGTAGTCCTCCAGGAAGACCATGCTCACCCGGCAGTCCTCCCGGCGGCACAGCTGCTGCAATTCCTGGATGATCTTCTTGCCTTCGTTGTCGTTGGGGTGGGCCTTGCCCGCAAAGATGAACTGCACGCGGCGTTCGGTGTCCGTCAGCAGGCGCACCAGGCGCTCCTTGTCCATAAGCAGCAGGTTGGCGCGCTTATAGGTGGCGAAGCGCCGCGCAAAGCCGATGGTCAGGGCCTGCGGGTCCAGCACCTCGTCGGCCACCTGCATCTCCTTGTGGCGCGCGCCTTTGTCCTGCAACTGCTTGCGCAGGCGCTTGCGCACAAAGTCCACCAGCCGCTCGCGCAGGCGCTCGTGGGTGCGCCACAGCTCGGCGTCGGGGATGCTCTCGGCCTGCTCCCAAATGCGGCCGCAGTCCGGGTCCTCCCGCCAGTTACCCAGGTAGCGGTCGTACAGAATGGCCATATCCGTGGCCACCCAGGTGGCGGCGTGAATGCCGTTGGTGATGGACCCGATGGGCACGTCCTCCACGGGGTTCTGGGGCCACACGCGCCGCCACATGTGGCGCGAGACCTCCCCGTGCAGCTTGGACACGCCGTTGCTGAAGCGTGAGAGCCGCAGCGCCAGCACGGTCATGCAGAACTGCTCGCCCTCGTCGCGCGGGTCCTCGCGTCCCAGCGCCATGAAGACCTTGAAGGCCAGGCCGAGCTTTCCGGCATAGCCTTCGAAATAGCGCTGCATCAGCTCCGGCGGGAAGCGGTCGTTGCCTGCGGGCACCGGGGTATGGGTGGTGAACACGCTGGAGGAGGCGGTAAGCTCTGTGGCGGCCTCGAAGGAGAGGCCGTGCTCCTGCATGTACACGCGGATGCGCTCCAGCCCGGCGAAGGCGGAGTGCCCCTCATTCATGTGGATGACCATGGGCTCGATGCCCATGGCGGCCAGGGCCTTGATGCCGCCGATGCCCAGCAGAATTTCCTGCCACAGGCGCATTTCCAGGCCGCCGCCGTAAAGCCTGGCGGTAACCTGACGGAACTCCGGGGAGTTCTCCGGCAGATTGGTATCCAGCAGGAACAGGCGCACCTTGCCCACGTTGGCTTCCCACAGGCGGGCGCACAGGTTCTGTCCGGCCAGGTCCACGCAGATGCGCACCTGGTTGCCCATTTCGTCGTGCACGGGCTTGAGCGGCATCTGCTCGAAATCGTGGTCCGGGTAGCGTTCCTGCTGCCAGCCGTCCGGGGTCATGTACTGGCGGAAGTAGCCTTCGCGGTACAAGAGGCCCACGGCCACCAGGGGCACGTTCAGGTCGCTGGCGCTTTTTAAATGATCGCCAGCGAGGACGCCCAGGCCGCCGGAATAGATGGGCAGGCACATGGCGATGCCGTATTCCAGGCTGAAGTAGGCCACGGCCATGTTGCGGTCCGGCAGGACCGGGAACTTGAAGGGCGTGTGGCGGCGCGCCTGGTAATGCTCCAGGGAACGCTTGGCGTCGGCCAGGCGCTGCAAAAAGAAATCGTCGCGCGCCAGTTCCTCAATGCGCCGCTGCGGCAGGCGGTTCAGCAGCTTGATGGGGTTCTGGTCGCAGGCCGTCCACAGGCCATGGTCGATTGATGTGAAGATGTTGGTCAGGTCGTCGTTCCAGGAAAACCAAAGATTATACGCGATGTCCCAAAGAACCTCCAGCCGGGGCGGAAGTTTGGGAACAACGCTGAACACGCGCAGCGCCTGCATGCAGTCTCCTTAAAGTGGGGGATGTGAAATATTCGGCTGCCTACAGACTATAAAGCGCGCCAAGAAATTGCAAGGACCGCTTTGTGACAATTCCGGCACGGCCAGATTCATTGACAGGGCGGGCGATTCGGAGGAAAGAAAACGCGTTTCATGCGCAAGGAGGACACGCAGATGACGGACCAGAACACAGCGGCGGACAAGGCCGCCCCCGGCGCCCTGGCGCAGGCTCCCCTGGAACTCCGGGTGCGCTACCTGCACCCCGTGTGGCAGGAGCACGCCCTGGCCTACGCCACACCCACCTCCGCCGGGCTTGACCTGCGCGCCTGCATCGACACTGCGACCCTGGAGATTCCCGCCGGTGGCCGCGCCGCCATTCCGGCCGGCCTGGCCATAGAGATCATGCGTCCGGGCATTGCGGGCTTCGTGTTCTCCCGCTCCGGCCTGGGCACCAAGGAAGGCCTCACCGTCAGCCAGGGCGTGGGCGTCATCGACCCCGACTACCGGGGCGAGATCATCGTCTCGCTTTTGAACACCTCCGGCCAGCCGCGACGAATCGAGCGAGGTCAGCGCATTGCGCAGCTGGTGTTCATGCCGGTCTTCACCGCGAACATCGTTGCTGCGGATGCGCTTGGCGAAACCGCGCGCGGCGCGGGCGGCTTTGGACATACCGGAAAGGTGTAGACTCTCCTCTCAATCCGCAAGGAGCATGAATATAATGAGCAGCAAATACGACGCGTTGGTGGCCCGGGAAAAGAAGGTTCTCTGCCAAACCTATGGCCGCTACCCCCTGGCCATAGAAAAAGCCCTGGGCGCGCGCATGACCGACCTTGACGGCAAGGAATACGTGGACCTGCTCGCGGGCATCGCCGTGGCCAACCTGGGCCACAGCCACCCGGAGCTTGTGCAGATCATGGCCGAGCAGGCCCAGGAACTGCTGCACGTGAGCAACCTCTTCTACCAGCCCCGGCAGGTGGAGCTGGCGGAAATTCTTTTGAGC
This sequence comes from Desulfovibrio sp. UBA6121, assembly GCA_002422505.1. Taxonomy (GTDB): domain Bacteria; phylum Desulfobacterota; class Desulfovibrionia; order Desulfovibrionales; family Desulfovibrionaceae; genus Humidesulfovibrio. Next base: position 6,937 of record DIVX01000144.1, on the reverse strand, counting down.
ACCTGCGCCTGCGACCGGGCCTTTTTCTGCAACTCCGGCGCGGAGGCCAACGAGGCCGCCATAAAGCTGGCGCGGCGCTACATGCGCACCGTGCGCTACAAGGACGCGGGCGAAATCATCACCCTGAGCGGCTCCTTCCATGGCCGCACCCTGGGCACCCTGACCGCCACCGGCCAGGGCGGACGCATCAAGGAAGGCTACGAGCCCCTGCCTACGGGCTTCACCACCGTGCCCTTCGGCGACATCGAAGCCCTCCGGGCCGCAGTGACGCAGCAGACCGCAGCGGTGCTCATCGAAATGGTGCAGGGCGAGGGCGGCGTGCTGCCCCTGCCTCAAGATTACGCCACCCAGGTGCAGGAGCTTTGCCGCGAGGCTGGCTGTCTGTTCATGGTGGACGAGGTGCAGACCGGCCTGTGCCGCACCGGAAAATTCTGGGCGCACCAGCACTACGGCCTCTCGCCCGACGTGTTCACCACCTCCAAGGCCCTGGCCAACGGCCTGCCCATGGGGGCCATGCTCTGCAAGGAGCATGTGTCCAAAGGCTTTGTGCCGGGCTCCCACGCAACCACCTTCGGCGGCGGCGGCGTGCTTTCCGCCGTGGCGGCCAAGGTCATCGAGATCATGAAGCGCGACGACCTGGCCGGACGCGCCCGCGACCTGGGCCAGCTGGCCATGGACGCCTTCCGCAAGGTCCAGGCCAGGCACCCGCAGCGCATCAGCACCGTACGCGGCCTGGGGCTCATGATCGGCATAGAGCTTTCCGCCCCGGGCGAGAAGATCCACGCGGAGTTGCGCGCGCGCGGCTTCGTGTGCAACCTGGCCCATGGCAAGGTGCTGCGCCTGCTGCCCCCGCTGGTCATTGCGGCGGAGGATCTGCTTGCCTTTGCGGCGGCCCTGGATGATATTCTGGCAACGGACCAGAACTAGATTTAAACCTTTACTTGAGCCCGAGGGCTGAAATGACGGAGATTGCTCCCATTTCAAAGGGCGCGGCGGTCGAAAGCACGACGCAGAAGCTTACCGTGCCGGAGGAGCCGCGCCTGCCCATGGGCAGGCAGTTGGCCTCGGTACAGCCGCACCCGACCCCGCTTGTGACCGCCGTGGAGCAGGCCCAGCCCATTGTGGACGACAACGCCAAGCGCCTGCACGTGGCCCAGATGCGTTCGGACATCACCGGCACGGGAAGCCTCGTGGACGTCATCGGCTGACCGCGCCCCTTTCCCTTTCACCTCTTAGCAATGGAACACCACAGAACATGACCCAGGACCTGCTCAAAATCGAATTTTCCCTGCCCGAAGCCGACTACGACGCCGGCGTGGTCTTTCTTTCCGGCGCCATACAGCACGGCTGGGAAGAATCCCAGGCCGTGGACGGCACCACGCACTTCAGCACCTATCTGGAGAACCACGAGGCCGGACGCGAAGTCGCCCGGCAGATCGGCGAGCTCTGGCCGCACTCCGGCATCCGCACCGAGGAGAGCATGAGCCAGGATTGGGGCCAGTCTTGGCGTGAGTTCTTCACGCCCATAGAATGCGGCGGGCGCTTCGAGATCCTGCCGCCCTGGNNAGCCCAAGATGGCCTTCGGCACCGGGCACCACCCCACCACGGCCCTCTGCCTCACCTGCATCGCCGACCTGCACCGCGAAGGGGCCATTGCGCCGGGCATGCAGTACCTGGACCTCGGCACCGGCTCCGGCATCCTGGGCATCGGCCTGGCCAAGCTGGGGCTCACCGGCCTCGGGCTGGACATCGACCCCCAGGCCATCGCCTGCGCCGACGAGAACGCGGGCATCAACAACGTGGCCGAGAACTTCAAGGTCGCCGTGGGCGGCATCAACTCCCTGCCTGCGGACAAGACCTTTCAGGTCATCGTGGCCAACATCTTGTCCAAGCCGCTGATCTTTATGGCCAAGGACATTCTGAGCCACCTGGCTCCCGGCGGCTGTTTGGCCCTGTCCGGCATCCTGGTGGAGCAGGCCCCGGACGTGATCCGGGCCTATGAACGCCTTGGCCTGCCCGCCCCGGTGCAGCGCAACGAGGGCGAGTGGTGCGGCCTGCTTTGGACCAATGTGGCGGTGGACGCGGGCAAAAACGCGGAGAGCGTGGAGGCCTGATGTCGCGCCGGGGAGACGTCATCCGGGGGCTGTACCAGTCCTTTGCCGACGTGCTCGGCCCGAGCCGCTGGTGGCCAGCGGAAAGCCCCTTCGAAGTGGCCGTTGGGGCCATCCTGACGCAGAACACCAATTGGAAGAACGTGGAGCGCGCCATCGCCAACCTGAAGGAGGCCGGGGCCATGACCGAATCCGGCCTGCGCGCCCTGCCCCCGGCCCGCTTGGAGGAACTCATCCAGCCTGCCGGGTATTTTCGCATAAAGACCAAACGGTTGACAGATTTTCTTGATTTTCTTGAGCAGGAGTCCAGCCTGGATATCGAGGCCCTGGCCGCCCAGGATCTGTACGAATTGCGCCCCAAACTGCTGTCTGTGCGGGGCATCGGGCCGGAAACGGCGGATTCCATCCTGTGCTACGCCCTGGGCAAACAGACCTTCGTGGTCGACGCCTACACCGTGCGCATGTTTGGCCGCCATGGCCTGATTCCCGAGCAGACCGACTACAACGAGGTTCAGGAAATCATTCAGGACGCCCTGCCTGCCAGCGTAAAGGATTACAACGAATTCCACGCGCTCATCGTGCGGGCCTCCAAAGAGTGGTGCAGCAAGTCCCGCCCCAAGTGCGCCGCCTGCCCGGCCCGCGCCCTGCTGCCCGACCCGGAGAGGTTGGCCCAATGAAGCGCCTTGGCCTCATAATGGCCCTTGTCTGCGCGCTGACGCTCTTTGCCGGGCCCTGCCCCGCCCAGCCCGCGCAGCTTGAAAAGGCCTTGCAGACCGAGCGCAAGAAGGCCGACGAACGCAAGGGCGCGGTACAGGCCCTGGCCGAACGCGAAAAAGCCCTGGCGGGCAAGCTCGGCCAGATCGATACGCGCATGAAGGCCACCCAGGCCCGCATCGACAAGCAGGAAGAGGCCCTGAGCGTCATCCGCAAAGAGGAGGCCCGGCACGCGGGCGAATACGAGCAGGTGCGCGCCAAGCGCGAACAGTCCGTGCGAGAACTGCGGCGGCTTCTGGAGCTGCTCTGGCCCATCAATGCGCAGGGCATGCAGGAAGGCGGACGCCTGGCCGACAGCTGGGATACCGCCGACCGGCGCTTTCAGTGGAACAGCGCGGCTTACGGGCGCGCCCGCACCATGCTGGAGGACGTGCGCCGCCAGGAGCAGCAACTGGCCGGGGCGCTGGCCAGGCAAAAAGAACTGGAGGCCCAGGTGGACCGCCAGCTCGTGGGCATCAACGCCGACAAGGACGCCCTGCTGCGGGACAAGCTCGCCGTCAACGCGCGCATGAGCCAGGTGAGCAGCCAGCGCCGCGATTTGGAAGGCGAACTCCAGGCCATCATCAAGACCATTCAGCAGTTGAACTACCAACTGATAAGCCAGCGCAGCCGCAAGTTCGACGCCTTCAAGTCCGCCCTGCCCTGGCCTGTGGCCGGGCGCATGGTGGCCACCTTCGCGCCGGAGGGCAAGCCCGCGCGCAGGGGCATCGGCATCGCCACCAACGCCGCCGCGCCGGTGCGCAGCGTGTTTTGGGGCAAGGTGGTGCACAACGACGTGCTGCGCGGCCTGGGCAAGGTCGTTATTTTATACCACGGCGGCGACTACTACAGCCTGTATGCCTATCTTTCCGACGTGAGTGTGGAGACCGGCCAGGATGTAGAGAAGGACGAAACCCTGGGCCACGCCGGATATTACCCAGAGGCGCACGGCAACGGGCTCTATTTCGAATTGCGTTTTCACCAGAAACCCATTAATCCCCAGCTGTGGCTCATGCCTGCCCAGTAGAGGCCGGAATCCCCGGCCCAGTTGATTCCCGGAGGAACTATGCGCGTTGGCATCTGGTTTGTTTGTTTCATCATGCTTCTCACCCTCACCGTGGCCCCCGCGCCCCTTGGCGCCGCAGCGGCCAAGGATGACCAGTTCGAGGCCCTGCGCAGATTCAGCCAGGTTGTTGACATGGTGGAGACGCACTATGTGAAGCCGGTGACCAAGGCGGAGCTCATCCAGAACTCCATCAAGGGCATGCTGGAGCAGTTGGACCCGCACTCGGCCTTCCTCTCCGCAGAGGATTTCAAGGAACTGCAGGTCTCTTCCAGCGGCGCCTTCCACGGCATCGGCATCGAGATCAGCTCCGAGAACGGCCGCCTCATCGTCGTTTCGCCCATCGAGGACACCCCAGCCTACAAAGCCGGCCTCAAGAGCGGCGACATCATCCTGGAGATCGACGGCGAGTCCACCATGGAACTCGGCATGAACGAGGCCGTGAAGAAGATTCGCGGTCCCCAGGGCACCAGCGTCACCCTCACCATTCTGCACAAGGGCGCGCAGCAGCCGGTGGACGTCACCATCTCGCGCGGCACCATTCCCATCATCAGCGTCAAGACCCAGGAGCTCGAAAAGGGCTACCTCATGTGCCGCATCACCCGCTTCAACGAGCACACCACCAAGGAACTGCGCGAAAAGATCGCGGAGTACAGCAAAAAGACGCCCATTCAGGGCATTGTGCTTGATTTGCGCAACAACCCCGGCGGCTTGCTCGACCAGGCCGTCACCGTGGCCGACACGTTCCTGGCCGATGGGCTCATCGTGTACATCCAGGGCAAAGACCCGCAGTCGCGCCGCGACTTCATGGGCCGCAAGGCTGCCGACGACCTCACCCAGGTGCCCATCGTGACGCTCATCAACGCGGGCAGCGCCTCGGCCTCCGAGATCGTTGCCGGAGCCCTGCAGGACCGCAAGCGCTCTCTGCTCATCGGCGAAAAGACCTTCGGCAAGGGCTCGGTGCAAACCGTGGTCTCCCTGCCCGACGGCTCCGGCATCAAGCTGACCACCGCCCTGTACTACACGCCCAATGGCCGCTCCATCCAGGCCGAGGGCATTGTGCCGGACCTGGAAATTCCCTTTGTGGCCCCGCCCTCTGACGAGGACAAAAACATGAAGGACCGCTTCACCTTCCGCGAGAAGGATTTCTCCCGTCATCTGGAGAACGGCAGCGCCAAGAAGGGCAAGAAGGGCGCGGCCAAGTCCGAGCAGGACAACGAGGCCGCACGCAGCCTGATCGAGAAGGACAACCAGCTGCGCCTCGGGCTGGAGATGGTCAAAACTCTGCCCAAGATCCGGGACATCCGCTAGCCGCACACCATGACACAGCACACGGACAACGAGGACCAGGTCGCATCATCCCGGCCTGGTCCTTCCTCTTCCAAGGCCCGCGGCCGCATGGCCGCATGGATTGCTCTCGCCCTCTTCATCGGGCTGGCTGGAGGCTTCCTGCTTTCGCGCCAGTTCCCGCCCACCCCTGCTCCGCCCGCGCAAAACGCCACTGCGGAGGAAAGCCCCGAGGCCGCGCTGGCCCGTCAGGCCGGGCAGGCGGAAAGCGCCGTCAAAAAAGCTCTGCAGGCCGTGGCCCCGCAGGCAGGGGAGGCGCAGACCGTTTCCGAGGAACAGCGCGAGCATGAGGGCAAGACGTATCCCTTCAAGACCCTGCGCCTGCCCCAGGCGGACAGGAAGGCCCTGCACAAGGCCCTGTCCTTGGAGCTGGCCTCCGTTGCGCCCGGAGCGCAGCTTTCCCGCACCACGGCCGACGTCTGGGAAATCAGCATCGACGGCGTGCCCGCGCTGCGACTGAACCTCCACGCCGAACCGGCCAAGGCCGAGGAGCCGAAGCACGCCAAGATCCGGCTGGCCATCGTCATCGACGACATGGGCGAGGATGCGGGCCTGGCGCGCGAACTGGCAAAACTCGGCGTGCCCATCGCCTTCTCCATCTGGCCGGATAGCGGCCGCCGCGAGGAGGTGCTCAAAATCGCCAAAGCCGCCGGGCGCGAAATCTTCATCCACCTGCCCATGCAGCCCAAGGGCTACCCCAAGGTTGCGCCCGGCCCCCACGCCCTGCTGACCACCATGACGGCCGAGCAGATCCAGGCCGAGGTGCGCCGCGCGGTGAAGCGGGTGCACGGAGCCATCGCCATCAACAACCACATGGGCTCGGAGTTCACGGAATCGGTCTACGGCATGCGCGCCGCCCTGACCACGATGAGGGAGTCCGGCCTGTTCTTCCTGGACAGCCGCACCACGGCGGCAAGCGCTGGCGTGGCGGAGTCCAAGCGCCTGGGCCTGCGCGTGCACCAGCGCGACGTGTTCCTGGACAACGAGCTCACGGTCCCGGCAATCCTGAAGCAGCTGCGCAAGGCGGAAACCGTGGCCAGACAGCGCGGCCACGCCATCGCAATCGGCCATCCGCACAAGGAGACCGTGGCGGCCCTGCACGCCTGGCTGAAGGCCAAGGACGCGTCCATACAGGTGGTGACGGTTACATCTTTGCCGCCCCTGTGATGCGCCTTGCCAACGCCGTCCTGCTCAGGCTATCATCTTCGACAACCGCCGACCCAGGGCCGGAAGTCACTTCGGCCCATTTTTTGCTAATATTTTGAACAGGTGGCCATTTTCGCCCAGGCAGAGCAAGGGGAAACGCAGACATGAGCAAGATTCTTGAACAAGATGAAGTAGATGCCCTTCTGCGCGGTCTTTCTGGCGGCGAGGTGGAAACCACCCCGGACATACCGGAAGATGATTCCGGCATCGTTCCCTTTGACCTGACCAACCAGGACCGCATCATCCGCGGCCGCATGCCGGTTCTGGAAATCGTCAACGACCGCTTCGCCCGGCTGTGCACCAACGCCCTGGCCAACACCATGCGCAAGCGCGTGGACATCAACCCCATCTCCATCGACATGAGCAAGTTCGGCGATTTCATGCGCAGCCTGCCCGTGCCCACCAGCATCTCCATTTTCAAAATGGAGCCCTTGCGCGGCAACGCGCTGCTCGTGGT
>DIVX01000133.1 GCA_002422505.1 Desulfovibrio sp. UBA6121 | reverse complement strand
CTGGCCAAGGGCGGCAGCCTGTTCTACGTGGGCGACGTGAAACAGGCCATCTACGGCTGGCGCGGCGGCGATGCGCGGCTCTTCGACGAAGTGGCCGACGACGGCGAACTGCTGGCCATGTCCGGCGGGCTGGCGCAAGACGCCCTGCCCCACAACTGGCGCAGCCGCCCGGAGATCATCGGCTTCAACAACAGCGTCTTTGGCCGCCTGGGCCAGGAGGACGCCGCCCAGGACATCGCTACCGCCCTGCTCAAGGGCGCGCCGGAGGATGTGGTTCAGAACTTTGTGGACCGCCTGACCAGCGCCTTTGGCGATTCGCGCCAGGAAGTGCCCGCACGCGCAAGCGATCAGGAGCCTGGCCGGGTGCAGGTGCGCCTGCTGCCCCTGGGCAAGACCGGCGAGGTGCTGGAGGCTGGCCTGGACGCCCTGGTGGACACGCTGAAAAACGACGTGCTGCTGCGCCGCCCCCCCGGCGACGTGGCCGTGCTGGTGCGCAAGGGCCAGCACTCGGACCTGGTTTGCGAACGGCTGGTGCGCGAAGGCCTGCCCATCATCACCGAAAACAGCCTGCAACTGGCGCGGCACCCCATTGTGCGGCAGCTGGTGGCGCTCTTGCGCCTGCTGGACTCCCCCCCGGACGATGTGAGTTTCTTGACCTTTCTGTGCGGCGAGGAGCTGTTCCTGGCCGAGTCCGGCCTGGGCCTGGGGCAGGTGCTGGACTGGGCGGCAGGGGAGCGTTCCGGCGAGCGGCGCGGCGGGCTGCTTTCGCGCTTCCGCGACGACTTTCCCAAGGTCCACGAGCGGCTGCTGGCGCCCTTCCTGCGCCAAACCGGGCTCATGCGGCCCTATGACCTGGCCCGCGCCGCCCTGGAGACCTATCAGGTGCTGGCCCGCCACCCGGAGGCGGAACTGTACGTGCGCCGCTTCCTGGAGGTGGTCCACCTGGCCGAGACGCAAGGCATGGGCTCCCTGCCGCGTTTCCTGGAATTCTGGGACCAGACCGGCGTGGAAGAGAAGGTGCCCCTGCCGGAATCGGCGGACGCCATCCGCATCCTGACCATCCACAAGTCCAAGGGCCTGCAATTCCCGGTGTGCATCATTCCCTTCCACAACTGGGCCGACGGCCCGCGCAGCGAACTTGGCGTGGTGGAATTCCAGGGCCACAGGGTGCTCACCAGCCTCACCAAGGCCCTGGGACGGCCCTATTACGAAAATCAGGTCAAGGGCCTGCTGGAGCAGGCCAACCTGCTTTACGTGGCCTGGACGCGGGCCGAGGAGGAGCTGTACGTTTTTGTGCCAGCTTCCGGGGAAAAGCAGCGCCTGGGCGCGGTGCCTGTGCTGCTGCACCACCTGCTGCCCATCAAGGCGGAGGACGCGGGCCTGGACCTTGGCTGCGCCCCGGCCTGCAAGCCCGGCTTCGCCTGCGCTGCACCCCAAGATGAAGCGGCCCCGGCCCCGCAGGTGCCCCCCCTGGACAACACACCGGAATTCCAGGCCTGGCTGCCCCGCCTGCGCGTGTTCCGGCACTCCGTGGAGGACGCAGGCTTTGACGAGCGCAGCCGTGGCAAGCTGGCGCACAAGGCCGTGGAACTTTTGCGCCCCACCGGGAACGACCCGGCCGACGCCCGCCGCGCCGCCGCCCTGGCCTTTGGAGAATTCCCGGAACTGCGGGCGCTTACCAAAGAGCACAAGCATAAACTTCATGCGCAGGTTGAAGAAATGCTGGGCTGGCTTCTGGCCCAGGCAGAGGTGCGTCCCCATCTGGGCAGCACCGGCTCGGAGCTAAGCATCCTCACCGATGACGACACCTGCCTGCGCCCGGACCTGCTGGCCTTTACCCCAAGCGGCCCGGTGGTGCTGGAATTCAAGACCGGCCAGACCGCAATGGAGCACGCCAAGCAGCTGCGCGCCTACCTCGCCCTGGCCCAGCAGATCGCCACCAGCCAGGGCCAGCCGACCACGGCGCAGGGCTATCTTGTCTATCTGGACCGCAGGGTCGTTGAGCCCGTTGCCCCGCCAGCCCTTGGCGCACAGAAAGGAGGCGCGGCATGAACGCGGCCCAGCCCATACGCATCGTGCCCTGGAGCGCGGACTTCATCAGCGCCTTGGCCGAACGCCTGGTGTCGCGCCGGGGCGAGCTTTCGCGCACCCGCGTCATCTTTCCGCACAACCGCCCGGCCCGGCACCTGCGCGCCGCCCTGGCCGCCCATCCCGGCCTGCCCAAGCCCTGCTTGCTGCCGCGCCTGCAATCCCTGGACGACTTTCTGCGCACCCTGCGCCAGGACCTCTCGCCCGAGGCGCTCTTGCGCGCCGGGCAGTTGGACCGCATCGGCGTGCTGTACGGCATTGTGCGCGGGCTGGGACTGGTGGACGGCCCCCTGGCCGTGCTTGGCGGCACCGCGCGGGACTTCTTCCCCTGGGGCGCGCGGCTGGCCGGGCTGCTGGAGGAAATGGCGGGCCAGGGCGTGCGCCCTGCGGCCATCCACAATCTTGCGGGCGAGGTGACGCCCTGGGCCGAGGCCCTGCTGGGACGGCTGGACGCCATCGGCGCGGCCTACCACCAGGCCCTGGCCGAGCGCGGCTGGACCACCCCCGGCCTGGACAGCTTGTGGCTCTCCGCGCGGGTGGACGAAGCGGCCCAGACGCTAAGCGGCGAAATGCTCATCTTCGCAGGCTTCCACGCCCTGAGCGGCACCGAGGAGCCCGTGCTGCGCAGCCTTTGGGAACACGGGGCCGAGTTCTTTTGGCACACCGACCCGGCCCTTGCCCTGGGGCAGGGCGCAAGCGGCGAATGCGCCTGGGCCGCGCGCGAGCATCAGCGCTGGCTTTCCCGCTGGCGCGCCCGGGTGGAGCTGACCCAGGAGCCCCCGGTGCAGGCGCAGCAGATCCGCCGCTTTTACGAGGGCTTCGACCTGCATTCCCAGCTCTGCGTGCTGGAGCGCGAGCTGGCTGCCCTGCCGCACACGGGCGGAACGGCCATCGTGCTGCCCGACCCTGGCGCGCTGGTGCCGGTGATGCACCACCTGCCCGCGGTGGAGGCCAACATCAGCATGGGCTATCCCCTGGCGCGCTCCTCCCTGGCGCAGTTGCTGGAAACCGTGCTCTGCCTGCACGAGAACGCAACTTCGCAAAACGGCGCAGGCCCAACCCGCTATGCCTGGCGCGATCTGGTCTCCCTGGTGCGGCACCCGCTGCTGCGCATGCTGCGCGTGGGCCCGCAAACAGACGAAAATCAGGCCCCGGAGATGCCCCTCAAGGGCGCGTACGTGGCCTGGGAACGGCACATACGTGCGGGCGGCGCCTTCCAAGCGCCGGGGGAATGGCTCTTCAGCTACGATGACGAGGCCGTGAGCGCGCCGGAGGAGGACATCCGCGCCCTGCACGCCGAGGTTCTGGCCGCCTGCTTCGACAATTTCCAGGGCATCCGCACCCTGCGGCAGGCCGGGCAGGCGCTGGACGCCCTGTGCGAGCTGCTGCGCAGGCGCGGCGGCGATACCTGGCGGCGCAACCTCATCGACGCGGAATGCCTGCTGCGGCTCTGGCAATCCGTGGTGCCAGAGCTTACCGGCAGCATCCTGGCGGACGAGGAATACGACCAGGGTTTGCTCTTCCTTATTCTGCGCCACCTTGTGCAGGCGGAGCGCGTGTCCTTCGAGCCGGAACCCCTGGCGGGCATGCAGGTGCTGGGCATGCTGGAAACGCGCCTGCTCAGCTTCGAGCGCCTGTTCATCCTCGACGCCACAGAAGACAAACTGCCCGGCGCCAGCGCCCCGGACCCGCTGCTGCCCGAGCCCCTGCGCCAGGCCCTGGGCCTGCCAGGCCGCCGCGAGCGCGACAACGTGGCCGCGCACAATTTTTTCCGCCTGCTCATGGGCGCGCGCGAGGTGACTGTGCTCTATCAGGCCGGGGTACGCCCCGGCGCGCTGGAGGGCAAGAGCGAGCGCAGCCGCTACGTGGAGCAGCTGCTCTGGGAGTTGGAGCAGCGCCAAGGCGCACTCGTCAAGGCCCAGCCGCTAAATGTTGCCGGTGCCCCGCTCAAGGCCGTCAGCTTTCCGGTCAGCCCCATCCTGCCGCACAGGCCAGACGTGACCATGACCCCGCTGCTGCGCGCCCGGCTGGCCAAGCGCCTGGCAGACAAGGGGGTCACCCCTTCGGGCCTGGAGGTCTGGCTCACCTGTCCCAAGAAGGCCTTTTACGCCCAGGTGCTCGGCCTGCGGCCCATGCAGGAGGTGGCCGAGGACGGCGACCGCGCCCGCTTTGGCGAAATGGTCCACCGGGTGCTCAAGGATTTTCTGACCCCGCACCTTGGCACGCCCTTGCCCGCAGGCCTGTTGGATCCTCAGGACCTGACCCGGCGCTTCGAGGATGCCCTTGGCCAGGAGGCCTTCTCGCTCCAGATGCCTTACGACGCCCGCGTGGCCCTTTTGGCCGCCGGGCGCGAACGCCTGACCCGCTTTTTAGATAACATGCCCGCCACCACGGTGAGCGCGCTGGAGCTTCCCGTTGAGACAACGCTTGCCCTGCCAGGCCTGGACAACGCACCCTTGAATCTGCGCCTGCATGGGCGCATCGACAGGGTGGACGCCCGGGCCGGAGGGCACCTTGTGCTTGACTACAAGACCGGCGGCGTGAAAAACGCCGGAGCCGAGCCCTGGCTCGACGGGGCTCTTTTCAGCCGCATGGACGCGGCGGAGCCGGGCACGCCGGAGGCGGCGGAGCTGTACCTTGAACTGGCCGGGGCAGGTTTGGACGTGCAGCTGCCGCTGTACCTGCACCTGCTGGCGCTCAACCCTGCCTTTGCCCCGCACAACGCAGCCTGGATCGCCCTCAAGAGCGACGGCGCGGAAAAGCCGCTGTTCCAGGACAAGATCGACGCCGAGGCGCGCGAGGAAGTCTTCCAGCGCCGGGCCCCGGCCCTGGTGCGCTTTGTGCTTGGGCAGGCCCTTGCCGCGCAGGTGCTGCCCGCCCTTGCCGGGCCGCATTGCGCATGGTGCGATTTCAGCGGCCCATGCTGCGCGTAACGACCAATTCGGAGGAGTGCCATGCAGATTGCGGAAGGACGAATCGGCCGGGTGTTTGTGTTGCGTTTGGAAGACGGCGACCGCCTGCCGGACTGCATTGAGGCCTTCGCCGCCGCGCGCGGCGTGGCCCAGGGCTTTTGCGCCCTGGTGGGCGGGGTGGGCTCCGGGCGCATCGTGGTGGGCCCGCAGGACACGGACTCCATGCCGCCCGTACCCGTGTTGACGGAACTTCTTGGCGCGCACGAGACCGCCGCCGTGGGCACCCTGTTCCCGGACGAAGCAGGCCAACCCAGGCTGCACATGCACGCAAGCTTCGGCCGGGGCGACACGGTTAAAACCGGCTGCATCCGCCCCGGCATCGACATTTGGACCATCGGCGAATTCGTGCTCATGGAGCTGACGGGCCTGGAGCTTGTGCGCAAGCGCGACGCAGCCACGGGCTTTGAACTGCTTTCCACAAAATAGAAACACGGGACACACATGACCACTGCCACCATCCTCATCTGCGGCGCAGGCATCGTCGGCCTCACCGTGGCCCGAGACCTTGTTGCCGCAGGCTACGACGACATCCTCATCATCGACAAGGAGCCCGAGGCCGGCAGGCATGCTTCCGGCCGCAACAGCGGCGTGCTGCACGCGGGCATCTACTACGCTCCGGGCAGCCTGCGCGCACAGTCCTGCCTTGAAGGCAATCATCGCATGAAGCAGTACTGCGAAGAACGCGGCCTGCCTCTGCTCAAGACCGGAAAGGTGATTGTGGCGCGCGATGAAACCGAACTGCCGACCCTGCGCGAGCTGTACAGCCGGGCCACGCAGAACGGGGCCAAGGTGGAGCTCATCGACGACCGCCAACTGGCGGAGATAGAGCCCAACGCCAAGAGCGCGGGCCAGGCGCTGTTCTCCCACTACACCGCCGTGGTGGACCCCAAGGCCATCCTCAAGAGCCTGCAGGCGGAACTGCTGACCACGGGCAAGGTCACGCTGCTGTTCGGCACGCGCTTCACCGGGCTGGGCAAGGGCGAAGGCCAGCGCCTGCGCGTGGAAACCACCGCTGGGCCGGTGCACTGCGCCTTCTTCTTCAACGCATCCGGGGCCTACGCCGACGTGGTGGCGCACGCCTTCGGCCTGGGGCTGAACTACCAGCTCATCCCCTTCAAGGGCATTTACAAGAAGCTCAAGGCCCACAAGGCCCACACCATCCGGGGCAGCATCTACCCAGTGCCGAACATCAAGAACCCCTTTCTGGGCGTGCACTTCACGCGCGGGGCCCACGGCGACGTGTACCTCGGCCCCACCGCCATTCCGGCCCTGGGACGCGAAAACTATGGCCTGCTTTCCGGCATGGATTCCGAGGCCTTCTCCATTCTGCTGCGCGACGCCTTGCTGTTCTTCCGCAACAAAAAGTTCCGCGAGGTGGCCCTGGAGGAGCCCCGCAAGTACTCTTCCACATATTTCTTCAACGATGCCAAAAAGCTGGTGAAGGAACTTTCGCCCGATGACGTGGAAGACACGCCCAAGGTGGGCATTCGCCCCCAGTTGGTGGACATAAAGAATAACGAGCTGGTCATGGACTTCGTCATAGAGGGGACTTATAATAGTACGCATGTGTTGAATTCAATCTCCCCCGCTTTCACAAGTTCGCTCTTCTTCTCGGAGATGCTGTTCAAACAACACCTTGCGCCCAAACTCGCCAAGCTCTAACAGCCGCGCTTTCCCAGACGCCTTGACAAGAGCGTTAAAACACGAAACAAGGCGTCAACAAAAATGAGAGGTTCCTCGATGAAACTCCCTGAACTGCATTTCGGCGACCAGATCGCCAAGCTGCCCATTGTCCAGGGTGGCATGGGCGTGGGCATCTCCCTCTCCGGCCTGGCGAGCGCCGTGGCCAATGAGGGCGGCGTGGGCGTCATCGCAGCCGCAATGATCGGCATGGGCGAGCCCGATGTGGCCCAAAATCCCACCGAAGCCAACATCCGCGCCCTGCGCGAGGAAATCCGCAAAGCCAAGGAGTGCATGACCCAGGGCCTGCTTGGCGTGAACATCATGGTGGCCCTCACCAACTTCGCCGATCTCGTGCGCACCTCCATTCGCGAGGGGGCGGACGTGATCTTCTCCGGTGCGGGGCTGCCGCTTGACCTGCCCAAATACCTGCGCGAGGAACTGCCCGGCGAACTGGCGAACAGAGCCCGCACCAAGCTGGTGCCCATTGTCTCCTCTGGCCGCGGCGCCGCAGTCTTGTGCAAAAAATGGCTCATGCATTACAACTACCTGCCAGACGGCTTCGTGGTGGAAGGCCCCATGGCGGGCGGGCACCTCGGCTTCAAGCCGGATGAAATCGACAACCCCGACTTCCAGCTGGAGAAGATCCTGCCGGAAGTGGTGAACGCGGTGAAGCCCTTCGAACTCCAGGCGGGCCGCCGCATCCCGGTCATCGCCGCTGGCGGCGTGTACACCGGGGCCGACATCGCCAAATATCTGAACCTGGGCGCTTCCGGCGTGCAGATGGGCACCCGTTTCGTAGCCACCCACGAATGCGACGCCGATCAGGCCTTCAAGGAGGCCTTCGTCAACGCCCGGCGCGAGGACGTCACCGTCATCAAAAGCCCGGTGGGCATGCCTGGACGCGCCATTCTCAACGAGTTTCTCCTCGCCGTGCGCGAGGGCCGCAAGAAGCCCTTCAAGTGCCCCTTCCACTGCATCAAGAGCTGCGACTTCACCACCACGCCCTATTGCATTTCCCAGGCACTGGTGAGCGCCAAAAAGGGCATTTTGAAGCATGGCTTCGCCTTCTGCGGCGAAAACGTCTGGCGCGTGGACAAGATCATGAGCGTCAAGGAGCTTGTGGGCGGGCTCAAGCAGGAATTTGAGGAATTCTGGGAACAGAAAAAATCCCAGTTCGTTAATAAATAGGCCGAGTACCGGCAGAAGCAGGAGTAAGAATGAGCAATCCCACCGTGCTGATTGAGACCCCCATGGGTGAAATGCTTGTGGAGCTGTGGCCCGACAAAGCCCCCGAGACCGTTGCCAACTTCCTGGCCTACGTGGACGAGGAATTCTATGACGGCCTGATCTTCCACCGCGTCATCAAGAACTTCATGATCCAGGGCGGCGGCATGGACATGATGATGCGCGAGAAGAAGAACAAGGCGCCCATCAAGAACGAGGCCCGGGCCGACACGCCCAACGAGGCCTTCACCCTGGCCATGGCGCGCACCATGGACCCGCACAGCGCCACCAGCCAGTTCTTCATCAACGTGAAGGACAACGCCTTCCTCGACTTCACTGCCCCCACCGCCCAGGGCTACGGCTACGCGGTGTTCGGCAAGGTCATCGAGGGCCAGGACGTGGCCACTAAAATGAGCCTTGTGCGCACCAAGAACTACCTGGGCCACGGCGACGTGCCCTCCGACCCCATCACCATGATCAGCATCCGCCGCTTCGAAGCCTAAGCGCGGCTGACACAGAGCAAAAAAACGCGGCGCGTCCAACCTGGGCGCGCCGCTTTCCTTTTGCTCATCACACAATCACATGATCACGCCTCGCAGCCTACGATATCAGCCAGTTGCACAACACTCCGATCAAGCGCTCACGTGCCGGGTTCCTGCGGCAAGTCTTCTTCCGTGCACAGGGCAAAGCCCTGAGCCTGAAGCAGCGCGGCAAAGATGCCGTCGCCCGGCGTCAGCACGCCGCAAAAACCGCCGTCATACACCCATCCCGCGCCGCAACTGGGCGAGCGCGCCTTCAAAATGGCCCGGCTGCAACCAGCGGCCAGCGCCAGCTTCAGGGCCTTGCGCGCTCCCGCCTCAAACTCGGCCGTAACATCACGCCCGCCCCGCTCCACTGCCCGGCCAGCGCGCAGCTCCACCGGAGCGCGCGGGATGGCAAGACCGCCCAAGACCTCCGGACACACAAGCAGCGCCCGGCCCTGCGCCACCAACCGCAATACGACCGGATGCGGCGCGCCCAAGCCATTGTACCGGCAGGCCACGCCCGCCAGGCAGGCGCTCACCAGCACGGGCGCGGCGGCGTTCAGGTTCAAAATGTCGTCAACACTTCCAGCCAGCATGCTCCCTCACCTGCCCTTGGAGCGGCTACCGCCCAGACCGGAAGCAGGCGTTTCGTCAGGTTCATCAGCCCTTTTGCCCGCATCGGGCTGGGGCGCGGTCTCTGCGGCCTTATCGGAATACGGGTGGGCTTTGTCGTACACTTCCATGATGCGCCGCAGATCAAGGTGCGTGTAGCGCTCCGTGGTGGAAAGGCGCGAATGGCCGAGCATCTCCTGCACGCTGCGCAAATCCGCCCCGGCCTGCAACAGGTGCGAGGCGAAGCTGTGCCGCAGGGTGTGCGGGTGCACGTTCTGCCCCACTCCGGCCTGGTCCGCTAGGCGGGCCACAATGCGCTGGGCCTCGCGCCGGGAAAGCGGCCCGCCGCGCAGGCCAAGGAACAGGGTCTGCCCGTCCTCCCCGCGCACAAGCTGCTGGCGTTCGTCCAAATATTCCCGCAGGCGCAGCTTGGCGGCCTCGCTCAAGGGGGCCAGGCGCTCCTTGTTGCCCTTGCCGCGCACGCGCACAAAACCCCGGTCGGCGCGCACGTCATCCACGCCCAGGGAAAGCGCCTCGCTGATGCGCAGGCCGGAGCCGTACAGCAGTTCGGCCAGGGCCAGGTCGCGGATGCCCTCCGGGCCGGGACGCGCGGGCGCGTCCATGAGCGCCGTAGCTTGATCGACATTGAGCGCGCGCGGCTGGCGGCTCTCCTGCTTGGGGTTGCGCAGTCCAGCAAGGGGGCTTTGGGCCAGCATTCTGTGGCGGATGAGGTAGCGGAACAAGGAGCGCAGAGTGGACAACTTGCGCGCCATGCTGGATTTCTTGAGGCGCTGGCGGTGCAGTTCTGCCAGGAAGCCGGTGGCGTCCTCGCGGGCGATTGCCTCGAAGGCCGCAAGATCCTTGCCTTTGCGCGCAAGAAAGGCCGCGAACTGATCCAGATCCGCCGCGTAGGCGCGCACGGTGGCCGGGCTGTAGCCCTTCTCCACTTCAAGAAAGGCCAAAAAGCCCAGGCAGACCTCCGGCAGGGCTGCGCCCGGCTCTGATCCGCCAGGGCTACTCGGCGCGCCTGTCGAGGACATAGCTGCTCTTTGGGTTTTCCTTGGCCTTTTTTTTGAGCCCCATGGCAATGGCCGAGGCCTCGCCATAGTGTTTGAGACGGCCACCGGTGTTGAACACCACGGCGATGGAAATGGCCATGAGCGGAAAGGTGCGCACCTCTCCCTGGCGATCGGTGGAGACGATGCACTCGCGCTCGCGGTCGTCCTCGTCGTAGAAATGCGGCACAATGTCGTCAAAGGCCGCCACCACGCGCTTGCAGGCTTCCTCGGCAATGGCGGCGGGCACAATGAACACGTAGTCATCCCCGCCGATGTGCCCCACGAAGCTCTTTATGCCGGGAAAACTGCGGATGGTGTTGACGATGACCCGCGCGGACATCATGAGCACCTCGTCCCCGCGCGAGAAGCCATACTTGTCGTTAAAAGACTTGAAATGGTCCAGGTCGCAGTAGGCCAGGGCAAAATCGTCCTGGCGGTCGATCAGGTCCTGTATGCGGCTGATGATGCTGGTGTTTCCAGGCAGTTTGGTGAGGGGGTTGGCGTCCATGGCTCGGGAGGCCCGGCACAGGGTAAGCTGCACGCGCTCGCGCACCTCAGGCCCGGCAAAGGGCCGCAGCAAGAAATCGTCGGCCTCGACCACGTTCCAGTTCCAGCCAAGGGCCAGGTCGCCGGGGTCCAGGCACAGGATGACCGGCAACTGGCGGTAGACGTTCTCGCTCTTGACGATGGTGGCCACATCAACGCTGGGAATGTCCTGCAGGCGGTTGTCCACCACGAGGATGTCCGGCGGCTCGTTGAAGATGACCTCCATGGCCCGCCGCCCCTGGCCGATGACGGTCCAGACCAGTTCCTTCGGGTCCCACAGGCTCTGGAAGAGCGTGGCCAGCTCCGGGTCCGGAGAAAGCAGAATGCCGCGCTGCTGGCGGGCAAAAAGGGTCGGCTCCACGTTCGCGCCTCGTCTAGTTCGCTTTGCCCTTGTCCGGCGTCATGTCCTCCGGGGAGAAGTTCACCCCAGAGACTTCGCTCAGGTTCTCGGCAAAGCCGTCAAGAACCACGTCGAGGTCGGTAAGCTTGAGCCCGAGAATCTTGAGCGCCTGCTCGGAAAGGGGCGCGGCCTGATCGTCGCCGCCGTTGCCGTACTCGAACACGCGCACGACGAAATCACCCACATGGGCGGCGGCGGCGTGCAGCGGGTAGAACTGGGCGCGTTCCGGGTTGTGGTGCGAGCTCATGGCCTCTTTAATGGTGGCGGGCAGGTGCCAGTGCTGGGCCAGCCAGGCGTTGATGCGGTCGTGCCCGAAGCCCAGCACGGCCTTCTCGGCCTCGAACCAGCGCAGGTCCTGGGTGCGCACGGCCTCGCCCACGGCCTTATGCAGCTCCGGCAGCTGCACCGCCGCAACGACCTTGCCCAGGTCGTGCAGCAGGCCGCACACGCTGAACTCCTCCGGGTCCTTGAGCTTGGCCTGGCGCGCCACAAGGCCCGTGGCCAGGGCGCAGCCCACGCTGTGCTCCCAGAGCCCCTCCATGGTCTTGCTCATGATGTCGAACACGCTGGTGGAGATGATGACGCCCCGGATGACGTTGAAGCCCAAGAGCACAAGCGAGTGCTGCACCGAGCTGATGCGCCCCGGAAAGCCGTACACGGGCGAGTTGACCATTTTGAGCACCTTGGCCGAGAGCACCTGATCGCGGCTGATGACCTTGGCGATGGCCTCGATGCTTGTGTTCGGGTTCTGCACCAGGCGCGACACTTCGTCGAGCACCTTGGGCAGGGTGGGCAGGTCGCGGATGGACAGAATCTGTCCCTTGGCGCTGGTCTTGAGGTCCTCTTCCACGCCCCTACCCCTTTTCCTCGGTCGAGGCCGAAGCCGCGTCCGCCGCGGCCTTGATGGTGAAATATTCCCGCAGATAGCCCTTCACCTTTTTCTGGAAGGGATCGTCCTCCAGGCGGCGGAAGAGCGGGTCCAGGCGGGAGACGCGTTCGGAAGGGTTCTGGCTGGCGGCCACGGCGTCGCCCACCACGAAGACCTTGTCGATGCCCATGCCGTCCAGCCGGGCGATGAGCGAATCGGAAAGCTCCACGCCGGCGGCGATGATGGGCATGCCGTTGGCCTTGGTGATGGGCTTGGCCAGCTTCATGCCCGGCTTGGCCAAGCTGAGGGGGATTTTTTGCATGCGGCTTCCTGTACTTTGAAACGGTGTCGACTACGCGAGGCTATAGTACATGCCCGGCCACTGGCGGACAAGCCCCTGCATCTCCAGCACCAGAAGGCGCCTGCTCACCGCTGCGCAGTCCGCGCCTAGGGTCTGGATCAAGATGTCGATGTGCAGTTTGCCGTCTGCGCTGAGCAAAGACAAGAGCTTGCGCTCGTCTTCGGTCAGATTCGCGGGCAATTCCCGCGCCGCCTGCTGCTGCGCAGCTGCCTGTGCGGCCGCCGGAGCCTTGGCCGCAGCTGTGGCATGTGTTTGCGTCCTTGCCGAAGCCGGGCCGGACGTGAACGCCTGTACAGGCAGGGCCGAGGGCACGGCTACAAGTTCCGCCGCGAACTGGAAGCGCAAGGTGCGGATGATGTCCTCCGCGCCCTCCACCAAGGCCGCACCCTGCTTGATGAGCTTGTGGCAGCCCGCGAAGGTGGGTTGCCCCAGCGGCCCCGGCAGGGCGAACACCTCGCGCCCCTNNCGGCCTCGGCCACCAGCACGCCCAGGGAAAGGCCGCTGATGATGCGATTGCGAAAGGGAAAGTTGCGCGCCTCGGGCCGTGTGCCGGGGCCAAATTCCGTCACCACGAGGCCCTGGGCCTCCAGCGCGCGGCGCAGGTCCTCGTTCTCCGGCGGGTAGTGGATGTCCAGCCCGGCCCCGAGCACGGCGATGGAACTGCCGATGCCGGTGAGGGCGGACTGATGCGCCTGGCGGTCGATGCCCGCAGCCAGNNCCGGAAACCACGGTGACGCCGAAGCGCGAAAGGTCCGCGCTGATGCGCTCCACGCTTTGCAGGCCCAAAAGCGTGCATTCGCGCGCGCCCACCACGGCCACGGCCGGGTTCGTCAGCAGGCTTGCGTCGCCGCACAAATACAGCAGGATGGGAGGGTCAGGTATCTCGCGCAGGCGCTGGGGAAAGCGGGGATCAAACCAGGTAAGCACGCGCACGCGCCCAGCGGAAGCGTTGCGCACCGCCCGATATTCGGCCTCGGCTCCTGGCCGCCAGGGCTCCTGCAAAAAGACCTCGGCGCGGTTTCTTGGCAAAACCTTGCGCGCCGCCCAGTTGCGGGCGTCGCTCACGGCGTCGTAGACGCTTTCATAGGCGGAGAGGATGCTCTTCCAGGAACGCGGGCCAAGCCCTGGCGTGTGGCGCAGGGCCAGGCAAGAGAAGAATTCCTTGGCCGCGTCCAGGCTCATGCTGTGCGCCGGGGCAGGTTCACCCGCCCAGCTCGGCAAGAAGCTTGCGGGCGGCGGGCGCGGGCTCGGACTTGGGGTGGTCCTTCAGCAAGGCGCGCAGGTACAGGGTGGCGTTCTCTTTCTCGCCCATCATCTGGTAGCACATGCCGATTTTAAGAAGTGCCGCCGCGGCCTTGTGGTGCTTGGGAAAACGCCGGGTCACGTCCTTGAAGGTCAGGATGGCCTGGGGATAATTCTTGTCCAGGTAGTGGCTTTCGCCAATCCAGTACAGTGCGTTGGGCACCAGGGCGCTCTGGGGATCGGTCTCCAGAAACTTGTCCAGCAGGGCGCGGCCTTCCTCGCCCTTTTCCGCGCGCACCAGGGTCATGCCCTGCTCGTAGAGCCCTTTGCCGCTGCTGGCTGGCGCGACGGGCGCCGGAGCGGGAGCATGGGCTGTCGTCGGCGTCTGGGATGGCGCATACACCGGAGCGGGGCTGTGCGCAGGCGCGGCCGCCATGGGGGCGGCGGAAGCCAGGGGCGCGGCATGGGAAACCGGGGCAACGCCCAGCTGCTCATGCAGGCGCGCCAGGGATTCCTCCATCACGCGGATGCGGTCGAGCAGCTTGCGCTGCTGGTCGCGCACGCGTTCTTCCTGCTCGCGCTGGGTCTCCTTGAAATTCAAGAAATTCTCCTCAAGGCTGCGCAAGCGCCACTCTTCGCTCAAACCGCGTTGGGCATCCATCTTGCCCGCACAACCAGTGAGGACAAGGGCGCACGCAGCTATGAAGATTCCGGCCTTTCGCATGGAGAACTCCCTGTTCACGTCTCTTTAGTCCAGCACGGCATTATTTGCAAGAACGCCCTGTGCAAGCGCGCAGACAAGCCCCTTGCCTCGCCTAACAAAATGCGGCACTAGTTTCTAAAGTCAGAAGCAAGTGAACGAGGCCTTCCCCATGCCCCTGAACGAACTGCTGCCCATTGCCGGGGCCTTGACCGCTCCGGCCTTCTTTCTGCTCTTCGCGCTGGCCGCCCTTGGCGCCCCGCTCCTGGCCCTTGTATGCCTCGCCTCCGGCCAGTTGCACAGCACGCAATATATTGAGGCCTATTCCCGCAGGCTGTTGCGCATGGCCTTCAGCAGCGCCCTGCCCGCCGTACTCGCCCTGCTCATGGTGTGCGGCCTGCTGGCCTTCAGCGGCTCCTGGGTGCGCGATTGGCTCCAGGCCGCCCCGGCTGTACCCGCGCTGTTTTCCGTGGCCGGGCTGGCTTTCCTGGGCCTGCTGCTCAAGCTGCGCTTGACGCAAAGCGCGGCCCGCCGCAGCCGCCAGGCAAGCCCCATGCTCCAGGCCTTTACCCTTTCCGTGCTGGCCCTGGCCGTGTTGTGGCTGGCCCTGGCCTTAACGCACGGCCTGCTGACCCAGGCCCAGGCAGTGGTGCGCGCGCCCCTGGCGGAGGGCCTCGGCGTGGTCCCGCTCATCAGCCCCGACGCTAGCGATTTTCCGCCCCTGTTCTGGACGGCCCTGGCCGCGCTGGTGCCCCTGTGCACCGCCTGCGCCGGAACCTTAAGCCTGGAATACCTGCTGCTGCTGCGCGACAGGGAGCCCTTTGGCCGCGAGGCCCTGACCCAGATGCTGCGCATCGCCGCGCGCTGCACCTTGCGCTCCGCCCTTTTGGCGGCGGCGTTCTTGCCCGTGTTGTGGACACACCTGCCAGAGCAATCCACCCAGCCGGAGGGCATGCTTGCAGCGCAGGTCATGCTCGGCCTGGCCGCTGGCTTCGCCCTGCTCCTGTGCCTGAGCTCCGGCTCGCTTGCGCGCAGCGGCAGGCCGTGGGCGCGCCCCTTGGCCGTTCACCTGACCTGGCTGTGCGCCTGGCTGTGCCTGGCCTCTCTGCTCTGCGTGGCCATGCTCTGCTTCTACGCCGCTTGACCTCCCCCGGCTGACGCTTGGCGCAAAAAAGGGCGGTCCGAAGACCGCCCCGTTTGGTTTGCGCATATGCCTGCGGCAAAGCACGCGGGCTAATCCCCGTGCGTGCCCTGCTTGGTGGTGGCCGTGGCCAGGCGGTACACCTCATGCGGATCGAGGATGAGCACCACGCTGCCGTCGCCCATGATGGTTGCGCCGGAGATGCCGCGAATTTCAAAGGTGTTCAGGTACTGGCCCAGAGGCTTGATGACGATCTCCTGCCGTTCCAGCAGGCGGTCCACCACAATGCCCAGCCTGCGGTCATTGTCGTGGATGATGACCACGGGCAGAATCTCACGCTGGACGGGGTTGGGCGGCAGGTCCAGCAGTTCCGAAAGCTCGATGATGCCCAGGACTTCGCCGCGCAGGGTGAGGGCCTTGCGGTGGTTCACTTCGCTCAGGCGCTCCACCTCGATCTTGGTGGTCTCGCTCACGGCGTCCAGCGGAATGGCGTACACATCCTTGCCCACCTGGACCATGAGGGCGTCGATGATGGCCAGCGTCAGCGGCAGGGTCAGGGTGAAGCGCGTGCCGCGCCCCGGCTCGGTGTTGATCTGGATATTGCCCTTGAGATTTTTGATGTTGGTTTTGACCACGTCCATGCCCACGCCGCGGCCAGACACATCGGTGATTTTCTCCGCCGAGGAGAAGCCAGGGGCGAAGATGAGGTCCACGGCCTGCCGGTCGTCCAACAGCTTGGCTTCCTCCGCCGTGACCAGGCCCTTCTTGACGCCCACCTGGCGCATCTTCTCGGGATCAATGCCGCGTCCGTCGTCCTCGACCTCAATGGCCACGGAATTGCCCTTGTGGTAGGCGCGCAACCACACATGCCCCTTGGGATTCTTGCCCGCGGCGATGCGCTCGTCCTCCGGCTCCAGGCCGTGGTCCAGGGAATTGCGGATGAGGTGCACCAGCGGATCGCCGATCTCCTCGCCCACGCTCTTGTCCAGTTCGGTCTCCTCGCCCTCGGTGATGAGCTCCACCTGCTTGCCGCTCTTGCGCGAAAGATCGCGCACCAGGCGCGGGAAGCGCGAGAACACGGTATGCACCGGGACCATGCGCACCTTCATGATGGTGTCCTGCAGGTCGTCGGAGATGCGCGCCATGGCGTAGGTGGTTTCGGTAAGCTGCTGGGCGATGTCAGGCACGTTGTCCTGCCCGTCGGCCAGGGCCCGGGCAATCATGGAATAGCGGTTCCTGTTGATGATCAGCTCGCCGATGAGG
>DIVX01000019.1 GCA_002422505.1 Desulfovibrio sp. UBA6121 | reverse complement strand
GCAGGAGGCCGCCCAGGAGCGCGGCAAGTACTCCATCGGCTACAACTCCGACATGTCCTCCTTCGCCCCCAAATCGCACCTGACCGCCGCCGTGTGGAATTGGGCCCCGCTGTACCAGGCCATTGTGAAGGAAGTGCGCGAGGGCACCTGGACCGGCAACCGCGCCATCTGGTGGGGCATGGACAAGGGCGTTGTCGATATCGCCCCCTTTGGCCCCATGGTGCCCAAGGACGTTCAGGACAAGGTGCTGGCCCAGAAGGCCCTGCTGCTGAAGGGCGAGGACAAGGTCTTCGTCGGCCCCATCAAGGACCAGGCCGGCCAGGTGAAGGTGCCCGCCGGAGTGAAGGCCGAGGACAAGGAACTGCTCGGCATGACCTGGTTCGTCGAAGGCGTGGTGGGCAGCGTCCAGTAAGCGCATGAACCTCACGGTCCGCAAACGCGAAGAGTCCCTGGGCTGGGGCGTCCTGGTGGTATATCTGGGCGCCCTGGCCCTTGCTTTTGGCGTGTGCGCCCTGCTGCTCACCCTGGCGGGCAAGCCGGGCCTGGGGGGCATGCTCATTCTGTTCCGGGGGGCCTTTGGCCAGGGCTATTCCCTGTTGGACAGCCTGACCAAGGCCGTGCCGATTTTTCTGTGCGCCCTTGGCGTGGCGCTGTCGTTTCGCATGCAGATATGGAACATCGGCGCCGAGGGGCAGTTCGCCCTGGGGGCCGTTGGCGGCGCCTGGGCGGCGCTGACCTTCGCCGGGTTGCCGGGGATTGTGCTGCTGCCGCTGGTGTTCTTGTGCGCCATGACCTGCGGCGCGGCCTGGGGGCTCATTCCCGCCGTGCTCAAGCTGCGCCTTGGCGTCAGCGAGGTCATCACCTCGCTTATGCTCAACTACATCGGCGCGCTGCTGCTGGAGTTCCTCGTGTTCGGCATCTGGCGCGATCCGGGCAGCTTCGGCTTTCCCATGACGGCGGAGTTCAGCTCCGGGGCGCAGATAGCGCGCATTGCGCCCGGGGTGCTGGGCAAGCTGCACTGGGGCGTGCTGGCCTGCCCGCTGGCGGGCGTGGCCTATGCCCTGTTTCTTTCGCGCACGCGCCTGGGCTTTGAGCTTATGGCCTGCGGCGAGGGCGAGCGCGTGGCCCGTTACGCCCAGCTGCCCTATGGCTTCCTGGTGCTTCTTGTGCTGGGCCTGGGCGGCGCGCTGGCCGGGCTGGCGGGCAGCATCGAATCCTCGGCCACGCTGGGCCGCCTGCAACCCACCATGCTGATGGGCTACGGCTACACGGCCATCGTGGTGGCCTGGCTGGCCCGGCTCAAGCCCTGGCCCATCGCCTTCACGGCCTACCTGCTGGCCTCGTTCCGCGTGGGGGTGGAGGTGCTGCAGCTGGAATTGCAGGTGCCCGCCGCCTTCGGCTCCATCATGGAAGGCGCCATTTTGCTCTTCGTCATCGCCGGTCAGTTCTTCCTCAGCTATTCCGTAAGCCTGGCGCACCCTGTCGTGGCGCAGGCCAAGGGAGCGCGCCCATGAGCCCGGAACTGATCATCGCCCTTTTGGCCGCCGCCGTGCAGGCGGGCACGCCTATTTTGTACGCCACCCTGGGCGAAATCATCTCCGAGAAATCCGGCGTGCTGAACCTTGGCGTGGAGGGCGTCATGGCCTTCGCCTCCTTCGCCGGGTTCTTCGTCTGCCTTGTCACGGGTTCGGCCTGGCTGGGCTTTCTGGCGGGCGGGCTTTCCGGCGCGCTTTTGTGCGGGCTGCATTCCCTGGTCTGCCAGGTGTTTCTGGGCAATCAGGTGGTTTCAGGACTGGCTCTGGCCATCTTCGGCGTCGGGCTCTCAACCTTCTTTGGCACGCCTTTTGTGGGCCAAAGCACGGAAGGCTTCGCCAAGTTCGCCCTGCCGGGTCTGGCGAAGCTGCCGGTGCTGGGGCCAATTCTGTTCCAGCAGGATGCGCTGGTGTACTTGTGCTACCTTATGCCCGTGGCGGTGTGGCTGTTCTTGGAGCGCACCAGCCTGGGCCTGCGCCTGCGCGCGGCGGGCGAAATGCCTGCCGCCGCCGCTGCGGCGGGGCTCAATCCGCGCATGCTGCGCGCCCTGGGCACCATGGCCGGGGGCTTCTTGTGCGGCCTGGGCGGGGCGTATATTTCCCTGGCCCACATGCACCTGTGGGCCACGGGCCTTTCCGGCGGGCGCGGCTGGGTGGCCGTGGCGCTGGTGGTGTTCGCCTTTTGGAGACCGGGCCGGGCGGCGCTGGGCGCGTTTCTTTTTGGCGGGTTCATGGCCTTCCAACTGCGGCTGCAGGCCACGGGCACCAACATCCCCTCGTCGCTTTTGCTCATGCTGCCCTACGCCCTGACCATCCTTGCCCTGGTGGCGCCCGCCGTGCGCGCGCGCGCGGCCAAGGGCGGCGCTGGCGCGGCTCCGGCGGCCCTGGGCGTCAACATAGAGCCGGAGGGCTAGGCCGTGGCCGAAGCCAGCACCAAGACCCCGCACTGCACCCCCCGCGCCGACATCGGCTGCGTGGACGTTCTGCCCCAGGTGCGCCTGTGCGGCGTAAGCAAGCGCTTTGGCCGGGTGCTCGCCAGCGATGACATCAGCCTCTCCATCATGCCCGGGCGCATCAAGGCCCTGCTGGGCGAGAACGGCGCGGGCAAAAGCACGCTCATGTCCATGCTGGCCGGGCGCTTCCGGCCCGATGCCGGGCACATCGAGGTGGCCGGAGCCGTGGTTGATTTCGACTCGCCGCGCCAGGCCATCGCTGCGGGCATCGGCATGGTGTACCAGCACTTCATGCTGGTGGAGAACATGAGCGTGGCCGAGAACGTGCTGCTGGGGCAGGAGGGCGGCTTCGCCCTGAACCCGGCGCGCATGCGCGCCACGGTGGACGCGCTTTCGCGGCGCTTCGGCCTGGGCATAGACGCCCGCGCCCGCGTGGGCGACCTGTCCATGGGCGAGCGCCAGCGCGTGGAAATCTTGAAGCTGCTGTACCGCGAGAGCAAGGTGCTGATTTTCGACGAGCCCACGGCGGTGCTGACGCCGCCGGAGGCCGAGTCGCTCTTTGCCGCGCTGCGCTC
Source organism: Desulfovibrio sp. UBA6121 (assembly GCA_002422505.1). Classification (GTDB taxonomy): domain Bacteria; phylum Desulfobacterota; class Desulfovibrionia; order Desulfovibrionales; family Desulfovibrionaceae; genus Humidesulfovibrio. The sequence goes on along the minus strand of DIVX01000019.1, from coordinate 14,178 downwards.
CATGAGCGCCCAGGGCAAGGCCATCGTGTTCATTTCCCACAAGTTGGAGGAAGTGCTCTCCGTGGCCGACGAGATCGCCATTTTGCGCCGTGGGCGCATCGAGGGCGAGTTCCTGGCCTCGGAGGTGCAGTCCCCGGCGGAGCTGGCCCGGCGCATGGTGGGGCGCGACGTGGTGCTGGACATCCCGCGCGAGCCCGTGCAGCCCGGTCGCGTGGTGCTTGATGTGCGCGGCCTTTCCGGCAACGGCCTGGGCGATGTGAATCTGAGCCTGCGCCAGGGCGAGATTCTGGCCGTGGTGGGCGTTGCGGGCAACGGCCAGCAGCAATTGGTGGAGACCATTTGCGGTCTTGCCCGGCCCGAGGCCGGAACCGTGGAACTTTTGGGCCACGTCTGGGACGAGTTCTACAAGCACCGCGACTGGGACGGCGCCCTGGCCTGGGTGCCGGAGGACCGCGCCGGGCTGGCCACCTGCCGCACCCTGGACCTGACGGACAACCTGCTGCTGACCACGCGGGAGGGCTTTACGCGCGGGGTGTGGCTGGACCGCGCCCGCGCCCGCGCGGCCGCGCGCGACATCGTGCGCGAGCACAACGTCCAGCCGGGGCGCATCGGCCTGCAGGCCTGGCAGCTTTCCGGGGGCAATCTGCAAAAGTTCGTCCTCGGCCGGGAGCTTTCCCGCCGGCCCCGGCTGCTGGTGGCCGAGCAGCCCACCCAGGGGCTGGACATCCCCGCCACGGAGGCCGTGTGGCAGCGCCTGCTGGACGCCCGCAAAAGCACTGGCGTGCTCCTCGTCACCGGCGACCTTTCCGAGGCCTTGGCCCTGGCCGACCGCGTGGCTGTGCTGTTCCGGGGGCGCGTGCTGGGCCAGTTCCCGGTGACGGACACGGCCCAGGTGGAGCGCATCGGCGCGCTCATGGCGGGCCTGGAGGGCGGCGCGCTGTGAGTTGGCGCATCGTGCCCTTTGACCCGGCGCGGCCCGGCCACCAGGGCGGCGTGATATCCCTCATCTCCGGCATTCAGCGCGGCGAGTTCCACTTGCCCATCACCCCGGCAGACCAGCCGGATCTTATGGATATTCCCGGTTTCTACGTGAATGGCCGCCTGGGCCCCGGCTGTTTTTTGCTGGCCGAGGACGACTGCGACCAGGTGCTGGGGAGCATCGCCCTGTTGAACCTTGGGCCGGGGGCGGCGGGCCGCAGGCAGGGCGCCCTGCGCAAGATGTTCGTGCGGGCGGAAAGCCGGGGCACGGGCCTGGCTGCGGCCCTGCTCGACGAACTGTTCGCCTGGTGCTGCGGGGCAGGCATCGGTGAGGTGTTCCTCGGCACCACGGACCGTTTTCTGGCCGCGCACCGTTTTTATGAAAAGCACGGCTTTGCGCGCATAGGCAAAGAATCCCTGCCGCCTACCTTTCCGGTGATGGCGGTGGACAGCGTGTTCTACGCCAAGCGCCTTGCCGAAATCTAAAGATTCAAGAACATCGGGTTATTGCACGAGGGACAGCAGTCCTTGTCGCTCTTGAAGCCGCAGGTCGGGCAGACGTGCAGCACCGGGGCGGCGGGGTTGTGCTCGCCGTGCACTGCCGCCATGGCCGGGGTCTGTACTTGGTGTGCCCCGGCAAAAGGGGCAAGGTTGTTTCTGAGCGCTTGAAGTCCTGGTCCAGGCGTGACGTGGCGTCTTTGCCTGGAACCGCAGCGTGCCCGCAGCAGTGAGCCCGCTGCGAAATCAGGCGCTGGTGCGGGTTTCGCGGCTACAGCAGCAGCACGCCCGCGCCCACGCCCGCAAGCACCACCCAGACCGGGTCCACCTTGCGCCACAGGGCAACTGTGGCCGCCGCGCACAGCGCTGCCTTGAGGAGCGACCAGTCTGTGCTGCGCGCAAGCTGGATGCCCACCGCCAGGATGAGCCCGCCCAGGGTGGACAGCACCCCGGCCAAAGCGCGGCGGAAGGGCTGCCAGGCCAGCAGCCTGCTGGCGAAGGGCACGGCGAGCATGAGCATGAAGAAGGACGGGGTGAAGATCCAGACCCCGGCGGTGAGCGCGCCCAGAAGCCCGGCGATGTGGTAGCCTACGAAGCACGCGCCGAGCATGAACGGGCCTGGCGTCACCTGGGCCAGGGCCATGCCGTCCATGAAGGTGGCGGCGCTCATCCAGCGGTGCAGGTCCACGGTCTCGTGGTACAGGGCCGGGAACACGCCGTAGCCGCCAAAGGCGATGAGATCGGCCTTGGCCATGGACAGGGACAGGTCGTGATACAGCGGGGCCAGAAAGTAGGTGCCCGCAAGCCAGGCCAAGGCCAGGGCCGCCAGCACAAGCGTGCCGCGCAGGGGCACGGGCATACGTTCCAGGCTCACCGGGGGCGCGGTTTCGTCGCGGAACACCACAGGCCCGGCCAGGGCCGCGCCCAGAATGATCCAGGCCGGGCCGAGGCCGTAGAGAAAGAGCCCGCAGGCCAGCAGGGTGAGGCCCACGCGCCTGGACCCGCGCGCATACTTGAGCCAAAAATCGTACACAGCCAGGACGATGATGCCCAGCACCACGGCGGAGAGCCCCTGCATGGCCGAGGCCGTGACCGTGAGGCCCTGGGCCGCGTGGTAGATGACCGAGAGCAGGGTGATGAGGGTGAGCGCGGGCAGGCCGAAGCCCACGAAACCCGCCAGCGCGCCGGGCAGGCCGCGCAGGCGCAGGCCGGTGAATGCGGCCATCTGCATCAGCGTGCCGCCGGGAATGGTCTGACACACGGCCATTCCGAGCTTGAAGTCCTCTGCGCTCAGCCAGCCGCGCCGCATGATGTGCTCGCGCATCAGCGGCATCATGGCCGGGCCGCCGTAGGCCGTGGCCCCCACGCGCAAGAAGCAGCGAAAGATCTCCGCCAGGGCCACGCGGGCGGCGGGGGCGTTCGCCTGCGCCGCGCCTGTCTGCGCCGCGTCTGTCTGCTCTGTACTTGCCGTTGGCGCGGCGCTGGTCATCTCCGTCACGGTTGCAGCAGTTCCGCGCGCACCTTGACCACGGCCTTGCGCAGGGGCTGGGGCCTGGGGTCCACCTTGCCCTGGCTCAGGTGGGCCTCGCCCGGCAGGTACAGGGCGAAGGTGCCCGGATGCAGGGTGAACAGCGCCGTGAAGCGGTCCGGGTGCTCGTACTGCGCGGCGTCCGTGGCCGCATCATAGGCGACTTTTTGCGTCAGGGCGCTTAAGGGGAAGCGGGAGTGCACCTCCGGCCCGGTGAGGGGCAGGTGGATGTCCGCGTAGACCTGGTGGGCTTCCAGGGTGGTGTCGAGCAGGGCCTTGGTGGTGGTGTCGAAAACGATGAGGTACACGTCGCGGCCCGCAAGCTCGTATTCGCCGGGTTCCGTCTCGGGTGAGAGGGTTTCCAGGCGCTCGAAGGCCTGCTTCCAGGCGGGCAGAACACCGTACTTGCGCCAGTTCTCCAGGGAATCAAAAATCATGCGGGGCCTCCTGGTCGTGTTGGCCGTGCGCTGCGCTTAGAGCGCGCCCGGCTTTTTTTCGCCGGGGCTGGTTGTGCCGCCCGTGGACTTGGTTGTTTTGACGATCTTTTTGTTCAGAATGAAATTGTTGGTGTCGATCTGGGTTTTCTTGTCGGTTTTCTTGGTCTTGTTGACCGGGTTGTTGCGGGTGCTGGGCACCGGGGAGGGGGTGTAGAAGTCGCTGGCGAAGGCCGGTGCGGCCGGGAGCGCAGCGCAAAGGGCAAAAGCCAGGGTTGCGATGCAGGCGAAACGCTTCATGAAAGCCTCCTTGCTGGGCGCGCCTTTGTGCGGGGCGGGCCGGGGGGATGTTCCGGGCAAAGCCGGTTGGGGGCAATGTAGGGAGGCCGGGGGGCAGCGTCAAGGCCGGGCAGGGCCGCAAAAAGGCCCGCGCCCGGCCGGAAAGTTTCCGGTAGGGCGCGGGCTGTATGCCGTTTTGGGGCTTTTGCTGCCGCCAGCTATTGGGCCGGGGCCTTTTCCGTCTTTTTGGCGGGCTTCTCGGGAAGCTTGCCAGTCAGGGTGATGACATCGCGCACCACGGCCACCGGGCGGTGGCTGGTCTTCTGCGACAGGCAGCTGACAGGGCAGGAATCGACGCAGACGCCGCAGCCGATGCAGGCGAAGAACTCCAGCTTCCAGGTGCCCACGGTGCCCTCTTTGGAGACCGTGAGGCACTGCGACGGGCACTTGCGCGAGCAGGACCCGCAGAAGATGCAGCGCTCGATGTCGTTGACGAGCTCGCCGCGGGTCTTCTCGAAGTTGTCACGCACGAAGAACGGGTAGTTCCGCGTGGCGGGCTTGGAGAACAGGTTCGATATAACGGTAGGGAGCATTTTCATGGCGGCTACCTCTCCGTGCAGCTGATGCAGGGGTCGATGGACAGGACCACAACCGGAACGTCCGCAAAGTCCAGCCCCGGCAGAATGGCCGCCAGGGGCGGAATGTTGGCGAAGGTCGGGGTGCGGATGCGCACGCGCTCCAGGAACTTGTCGCCGTTGCCCTTGATGTAGTAAAGGCACTCGCCCCGGGGCTGCTCCACGCGGGTAATGACCTCGCCCTCGGGCTTGCCCTTGACCTTCACGGTCAGGTCGGTGCCGTCCAGCCTGTCCAGGGCCTGGCGCACCAGGTCGATGGACTGCAAGGTTTCGCGCCAGCGCACGGTGGAGCGCGCCCAGCAGTCGCCGTCCGGCTCGGAGATGGGCTCGAAGGCGATTTCGTCGAAGCCCGCGTACTTGAGCTGGCGCATGTCCTGGGCCACGCCGCTGCCGCGCAGCATGGGGCCGGCGGCGCCCAGTTCGTAGGCGGCCTGCTTGGTAAGCACGCCAATGCCCTTGGTGCGGCGGCACACGGTGCTGTCGTTCATGATGGTGGACTGCAGCTTCTTGAGATCGGCCTCCACCTCGACAAGGGTGTCCTTGATCCAGCGGATCTGGCCCTCGTCCAGGTCGGCGCGCACGCCGCCAACAACGTTCACCGAGACGATGACGCGGTTGCCGGTGGTGGCCTCGTTCAGGTCCATGATGCGCTCACGGATCTTCCACAGCTGCATGAACAGGGCTTCGAAGCCGAAGCTGTCGGCAAAGAGGCCCAGCCACAGAAGGTGGCTGTGCATGCGGTGCAGCTCGCTCCACACCGTGCGCAGCATGCGCGCGCGGCGGGGAACCTCAAGGCCCATCATTTCTTCAATGCCCTGGCAGTAGCAGAGCGAGTGGATCATGGAGCAGATGCCGCAAACGCGCTCCACAATCTGGATCATCTGGTTGTAGTCGCGCTTGCAGGCAAGCAGCTCCAGGCCGCGGTGCACGTAGCCCAGGGTGGGCAGCGCCTCCACAACCTTTTCGTCCTCCACCACCAGGGAAAGGTGGATGGGCTCGGGCAGCACCGGGTGCTGCGGACCGAAGGGAATGACGGTGCGGGCCATTAGAGCACCTCCTTGGCGACGGTGCCGCTGGATTTCACCAGCAGGCGGCAGAAGGGCGAGCTTTGCGGGGTCTGGGTGCAGTCGTTCAAGAGCCTGCCCTGGTAGTCGAGCACGAGGCCTTCGAAGCTGACGCCGAACTGGTCGCAGATTTCGTTCTCCACCAAAAAGGCGGTGAACAGCACGCCGGAGATGCTCGGAACGCTGCCGCCCTTCTTGAGGGACATGCGCAGGTTCACAAGCTTCAGGTCCTTGTCGAAGTGGTAGAGTATCTCCATGTTCTCGGCGTCGATTTCGACGCTGGACATGGTCACCAGGCGGTAGCCGTCCGCCTTGAGCTTGGTCACCTCGGCCACAATCTGGGCGGGGGTGACGGGAGTTGTTTCAATGCTCATTTAGCTTGCCTCCAAAATGCCCTTCAGCTTGCCCAGGCCCGTAACCACCGCGTCCATTATGGCCTCGGGCTTGGCCGGGCAGCCGGGCACGTACACGTCAACGGGAATAACCTTGTCCACGCCGCCCAGAACGTTGGGGGCCTCGCGGAACACGCCGCCGGAGCAGCCGCAGGCGCCCACGGCGATGACCAGCTTGGGGTCGGGCATCTGGCTGTAGATGTTTTTCAGGATCTCGGCGTTTCTCGGGTTCACCGTGCCGGTAACCACGAGCACGTCTGCGTGGCGCGGGTTGCCCACGTTGATGATGCCGAAGCGCTCAACGTCGTACACCGGGGTCAGGCAGGCCAGGGTCTCGATGTCGCAACCGTTGCAGGAGCCGCAGTCGAAGTGCATGAGCCACGGCGATTTGATCTGCGATGTTTTGAGGAATGACATTGCATTACTCCATGTACAGCCAAAGGAGGTTGGCGGTCGCCAGAATGAGGCAGGCGGGCGCCACAACCTTCAGCATATGCCGCCAGGTAAGGCGCGCGCTGATGTTGTCTATGACCAGGGCCGCGAACAGGAACAGGCCTGCGGTGATGACCATGGAAAGCGCGCTGGTTGCCCACATGAAGGAGCAGATCCACAGCACGACGACCACGTCGGCCCAGTGGGCGATCTCAAGCAGGGCGAAGTCGCGCCCGGCGTAGTCGGTGTACACGCCGCGCACAACTTCCTGGTGCATGTGGTGCGAGGCGGAGATGTCGAACGGGCTTTTGCGCAGCTTTACCAGCACCACAAAGAGCAGGCCGGGGATGAGCAGCGGCAGCTTAAACAGCAGCGGCTGCTGCGAAGCCATGAAGCTGTAGGCGTCGAACCCGCCGGAGACCTTGGCCATGCACAGAATGGCCACCAGGAACACCGGTTCGTAGGCCAGCAGCTGGAACAGCTCGCGCTGGGCGCCCAGCTTGCTGTACGGCGAGCTGCCGCAGAACGCGCCCACGGCCACGAAGCTGGCGCTGGCGGCCTGGACGAAGAAGCACATCAGCACGTCGGCTCCGGCTGCCAGCAGCACGTCGGAAGCCAGGGAAGCCACAAGCGCCCAGCGCACGAACAGGCCCTGCCAGTGGCTGGCCGGGGCGATGATCTTGGACCAGAGCTTGCCCACGTCGTAGAAGGGCTGCAACAGGGGAGGCCCCATGCGCGACTGCAGCCGCGCGGTGACGACCCGGTCAACACCGGCCACCAGGCCGCCAAGAAGCGGAGCCAGGATGAGACCGGCAACCGCGAGATAGAATGTCGTCAGGTTCATATGATGGCACCTCCCACAAGGGCGAGCAAGAGCGCACCCGCAAGGGCGCCCAGGAACTTGGTCAGCTTGGCCTCGCCGAAGAGCTCGGTGGCGTATTCATTGCCTTCGGAAAGCACCCAGGTGCGGCCCAGGGGGCCGACGTAGGTGCCCTTCTCCACGGAGGGCAGGCCGCCGATGTACGGCGTGGACAAGGTGGCCGCGCTCTGGCGGCCCAGCACCTTCATGCCGATGATCCAGCCCAGCATGGCCACTACGAACAGGCTGGGCATGAGGCCCCAGCCGCCGGAGAGGGCGCTTGCGGCGCTGGCTTCGGGCAGCAGCAGGGCGTTAAGCCACGGAGCGGCCATGCCCAGGCCCACGGCGCTGGCAAGCATGGCCAGAATGGGCATGCTGGTGAGGGCGGAGGTGGGGCTTGCCTTGGGCTTTATGGCCTTGCCGCTCAAGAGCGTGCCGGCAAAACGCACCCAGCACACAACGCCAAGGGCGCTGCCAAGGGCCATGAGCACCATGGCCACCGGGCTTTGCGCAGCGGCCTCAAGGGCGGCCCACTTGCCAACAAGCATGCCCAGGGGCGGCAGAATCATGGCCATTGCGCCAGCCACGGCCGCCAGGGCCGTAACCGGGCTCTTGGACACCATGCCGCGCAGGTCTTCCAGGTCGCGGCTGCCGATGGTCTGCTCCATGTCGCCCACGCAGAGGAACAAAAGTCCCTTGGTGGCGGCGTGGATGACCAGGAGCACGATGCCCGCGGAAACGGCCACCGGAGTGCCTATGCCTGCACAGGCGATGATCAGCCCCAGGTTGGCGATGGTGGAGTAGGCCAGGATCTTCTTGGCGTTGCTCTGGCCCAGGGCCAGGGCGGAGGTTGCGAAGAAGGTGAAGGCGCCCACCAGCAGCAGGATCTTGCCGGTGACGGTGCCCTGCAGCACCGGGGACAAACGCAGGCAGATGAACACGCCCGCCTTGACCATGGTGCTTGAGTGCAGCAGCGCGGAAACCGGCGTGGGGGCAACCATGGCGCCCAGCAGCCAGGACTGGAAGGGCATCTGCGCGGCCTTGACGCAACCGGCCAGGGCCAGAAGCGCGATGGGCAGCATGCTGGCCCCGGTCCACAGGGCCGGGTTCACCAGGGCGCTGATGTCCACCAGGTTGAACTGCTTCTGCGCCAGCAGGATGCCGCTGTGCAGGAACACGCCGCCCAGGCAGTTGATCCACAAGGCGCGGAAGGCGCTCGTCTTGGCTTCCTCGGTATTGTCATGGCCGATGAGCAGGAACGAGCACAGCGTGGTCGCCTCGAAGAACAGCTCGAACATGCGCAGGTCGTTGGACAGGGCCAGGCCGTTCATGAAGCCCAGGAAGGCCAACAGCACCAGGAAGAACCCGGGCTGGCGGCTCACCTTGAGGTGCAGGTGCTCCTCGTGGTGCTTCATGTAGGGCAGGGCGAAAATGCAGATGAACGAGCCCGCAAAGGACACGACCAAGAGCAGCGCCAGGGAGAGGCCGTCGCACACCACGGCGGACTGCGCCGCCGGAGCGGCGGGAAGCTGCGTGACGCCGAAGGCGGCCAGCGCAAGCTGCGCGCAGGAGAACAGAATCACCAGCAGGTGTTTCCGCATCAAGCCGCGCAGCAGGAAGTACGCCGGGAAGACGAATGCTGCGGCTTCCGCAACGTGCAGAGCCGTTTCAGAGGACAGGAAACCAGGATTAGCGGTGAACGGAGCCTGGGAGGCAACGCCCAGTGCTCCCACAGCCAAGGCCGCGCCAGTGGCCAGCACAAGGGCCGATCGCACGCCTGGGCTTTGAAGCACCAGGCAGGCAAGACCGGCCACCAGTGGCCATAAAACAAGAACTCCAATGTACGCATCAAGCATGTTTGAAACCCCCTCAAAAACTTGATGAACTTTTCTGAACGCAGGCAGTTATCTCAAAACGTCAACCAAGGAAAGGGGGCAACAGCAGAAAATTCGGAAATACGGCGGTAGGAATTAACCAGAAAATTAGGCCGCTGTAAGCTTTGTGGGAAAAATAAAAAAAAGTCGGGCAGCCGACAAAAAAGTAGGAGAAATGGTGAATTCGTTTGATAGCTTGTCCGAAACAGAAAGGGGTATGGAGCGGTGGGCGGCGCTTTGCTTACAGCTGTTTTGCCAGCAGGCCGGGCCGGATTTTCACACCGGCGCGCATGATTGCCTCAACGGTGTCGCGATGCACCGCAGTGACAAGCGCCTGGCCCATGAGCTTTTCGGCGTGCTCGTCCAGCACGTCGACGGCGTCGCCCTGCTGCGGCGGGGTGGCCGAAACCTGGCTGAAGAAAATGCGCTGCCCTTCCGGCGAGGCCATGGCCCGGAATACTTCCGAATAGCCTTCGGCCTGCAGGGCTCGGGCTATGTTGCGCGAAAGCGCCAGGCAGGCCAGCATGGGCAGCAGGGCCAGGGGCAGCAGGCAGGCGGCAAGCAGGTAGGGCGGCACCCCGAAGGTGCGCTCGCTGAACGACAGCGCGGCGGCCTGCAGGTCCTTGGCGTTTTTGTGCACGCGCAAACGGTACGCCTGCCTCGGCGTGGTTTCCGTGCCGTTCTGGGCGTAAAGCATGGTCACGTCATAAACTCCGGCGGGCGCATCAGGGGGGATGGTTGCTTCGGCCCTCCAGAGGGTGCCGCCCAGCCAGAAGCCGGAGAAGGTCTCCAGCATTTTGAGCGAGATGATGGGGCTTGAAGCGCGCAACGAGAGGTCTTGCAGGCGTTCGGCCCCGCGCGGCAGGGGATCGGTGAGGTTGAGCGACTGGCCCGGGAGCAGCTCGTGCTGCTTGGGATCCTTGCGGCCCCCGGCTATCATGCCGTCTATCGCAAAGGCCAGGCTGAGGCAGATGATGAGCGTGCCGCAGAGTCCTGCATACTTGCGCCTGGCCAGAAGCGTGCGGAAGTTCATGCTGGCCTTAGGCGTTTTCGGCGCGGTCGCGCAGCTTGCGGAAACCCGCTATGCCAATGGCCAGGGTGGGCAGGAACATGGCGAAGAAGGTCTTCATGAAGGTGGCGGTGAAGACTTCTGGCTGCACCGAGGAAGCCATGGCCATGGCGATGCACAGTTCGGCCAGAATACCGAGGTCGATGAGACAAATGAAGAGTTTCTGACGGCCGTTCATGCGGACCCTGGGGGCGTCGTTGTCGTCCTGGAAGATCATGCCGTGCTCCTTTATGAGGCGGGCCAGGTCGCCCTGGCCCGCCGTTCGTTGCGGGCTCTACTTCTTATAGATGTTGGTCTTGCTGATGTTCATGAAGCGCAGGGCCTTGCCTTCTTCCTTGTAGTACACGCGGGCTTCGTCGCCGGCGTCCCAGGTGCTGTCAGGCATGGCGAAGTATTCTTCGGGCAGCTGGATGACCGAGAGGGTCTTCTGGCGGCCGGAATAGATGGTCACAGTCTTCTTCTCCTTGTCGACCACGGGGAACTTCTTCGCCTTTTCCGCTTCCTTATCGTATACAAGCGGGTGGTTCTTGTCGATGTTCTCCTTGAAGTCGACCATGATGAAGTCGATGGTCTTGAAGTTCTGCGAGGCCGGGTCGAAGATGGTGATCTGGTTCTTCTTGTTGTCTATCTTCATACGGCCGCCAGCCTTGGGCAGGGGGCCAATCTCGGCCGGGTCCGCAGGCAGGACGTACGTCACCGGGGGCAGATAGGTGTAGTCCGGGTTCTGGGTGTCGTTCGCCTTGTCGCGGATGAGCACCATGGTCTTGGTTGCCTCGTCGAACTTGATGACACGGCCCTGGTCGACCTTGCCGGGTTCGGAGCAGCCCAGGAGCAGCGCCAGGGGCAGGGCCACGAGCAGGGTGCGCCACATGCTTTTCATGTTCATATCATTCTCCTTCCTAGGTTCGCTGTCGTGTTGCGGAAGTGGTTTGCCTAGCCCTTGGCTGCCTTCATGGCGAGCTCGTTCTTGCAGCCCTGGATGAAGCGAACGAGGATGTAGAGCGACAGGCCCGAGACAACCACGAGCACCACCGCGGTGGAGGAGTGGTCCAGAATCTCCATGCCGAACTGCTTGGCAGCCAGCTTGAGCACGATGGACAGGATGCAGCCGATGACCGCCAGGCCGAAGGCGTAGCGGATGCCGTAGCCCTGGATGTACTTGGTGGCCACTGCGCCAACCTGCGCGCCCATGGAGGCGCCGATGAGCATGATGACCGCGGCGACGAGCTCGGTGCGGCCCTTGTAAGTGTAAGTGCCAGCGCCGTACAGGCCGGAGATGGCGACTTCGAAGAGGTCGGTGCCAACGGCCACGTGGGTCGGGCAGCCAACAAGGTAGATGAGCGAAGGCATGCGGATGAGCCCGCCGCCGATGCCCAGGATGCCGGCCAGCCAGCCGGTGAGGAAGCTGACGAACACGGGCAGCCACATGGAGCAGTAAATGCCGGCTTCGTTGAAGTGCATCATGGGCGGAATCTTGATGGCGTGGAACTTCTTGTGCCACTCAACGCCAACGGCCTGGGTGGCGTCCTTGCCTGCGGCGCGCATCTCGGCTTCCTTGCGCTTCTTCACGTTGATGTCATGGAAGACCATCCAGGCGATGCCAGCGAGCAGGGCGATGTACATGTAGCGGACAACCTTTTCGACGTTGCCTACTCGTTCTAGCCACATGATCATTTGCGCGCCGATTTCGAACCCGACCACCGTGCCTATCAGCATGATCAGGCCGAGTTTGTAGTCGACGTTGCCGAACTTACCGTGCCGCATGGTGGAGATGAGGCTCTTGCCAGCCATGTGGGCGATGTCGGTCCCGATGGCGAACGCCATGGGGAAGCCAAGAATGTTCAGGCCGGGGGTAACCATCCACGCGCCGCCCATTCCGAAGAACCCGCCGATGATGCCCACGCCCACGCCAAGGATGATGAGGCCGGGCCAGAAAATTTTCACGCCTGCTATGGGCATGAGAACGTACAACCATTCCATATCGCACTCTCCTCTTATCTGGCCGTTAGTTAATGGCCCACGCTGCCGCGAGACTTCAGGTCGATGCCGATGAAGCCCATGAGAAAGTCGGCGAACATTCCGAACAAGACGCCGATGGTCGGGATCAGGGCCATGGTCAGCAGGGCGAAATACAGGTGGCTTTCATTATACAGGTTGGTCCACCAGGCTTCCCAGCCGGAGAACTTGCGCGTGTCGGCCACGATGACCACGTTCTCGATCTTGCCGCCGCCTGCGGCCAGGGCGTACCCAGGCAACATCAGGCAGAGGGCCATGCACCAAGTGAACAGCTTGTACAGACGAGCTTTCATTGGATCCTCCTTGAACAGTTCTGAACACCAAACCCTTGCCACATACCGGCCTTTGTGAATGTTTCCCGCCCACAAGGCTGGTTCAATCCGCCGGAACTTGTGAAAAGATGAGCAATCGGCGTGCCACGCGAAAAAACTTGACGGAATCATGCTGGTTGCGGTAATCGTGCAGTCGTACTTGCGTGATTCTTTCGCAATGGCTTGCGTGTTGAAGACTCTGTTTTGCGCGAAAATGCGGCGTCTTGCGCGTCGCGGGGAGGTGCCTGTGGCCTGGGGTGCGTATAGAGCCAAAGCGGAGAACGCGGCGACCAGCCGCTATTTTTCAAGGTGGAGCGTGCGGCGCAAGCTGCTGGTTTCGCTCATCCCTTCCATCTTGCTCATCCTTGTGGTTGCTGGTTATGTAACAAACTGGTATTCCTCGCATTATCTTAATCAAGCCTTGCAGCGCACCGCCCAGGTACAGAACCTGGGCCAGGCGCGTGAAATAGAGATTCTTCTTGAATATTATCGCCTGGCCGCCAGAGAGCTGGCCAAAACGAGCCCCGGCGAGCAGCAGCTGCGCGAGGCCATGGCCCAGTGGGAGGTGCAGCACCCCGGCGTTGCGGTGGAAATCTCGCTCATCGGCATCAACACCAGCGAAACCAGAATTCTTGTGCGCACGCCCATGGGGCTTACCGAGGTGCGCCAGGACCAGTACGGCTTCGTCAAAGGCAGCCCGGCCACCCAGGCCCTTAAGCAGCGCGATCTCAAACCCGGCAGCGTGGAGCTTTCGAAGCTTACGGAAGTGCTGTATCCGCCCTCGGCCTTCCCCATGCAGGTGGGGCCGCAAAGTTTCGTGCTCTATCGCCTCATTACGCCGATGCAAGACCCCCAGGGCGAACTGCGCGGCTATTTGGTGGTCGGCGTGGACGCCAGCGCCCTGCGCAATATCCTCTCGCTCTACAATTCTTCCAAGTCGCCCCTGTATGCCTTTGCCCGCACCAGCGAAACGCGCTTCAGCTATTTCTTCGACGACCAGGGCTGGATCCTGTTCCAGTCGGAAAATCTGGAGGACCCGGACCGCGAGCTTTCCGCCGAGACGGCGCGCCTGGGCATGACCGGCGACTACGGCATGCCGGACTACGGCAAGGCCTTTCGCCCGCTGCCCAAGCATGAAAGCTACTGGCACATGGTGGTCGAGGTGCAGTCCGGTCATGTCGGCGTAGACGACGTCGACCTGGGGCAGGAGGCCGTGAATTTCCTCAGCCCCAACCACTTTGTCGTGTACGCGCCGGTGCTCTTCAACTCCAACCCGGAGAAAGGGCCGGAGATCATCGGCGGGGTGGCCTATGTGGACCGCAGCCGCTTGAGCGACGCGGCGGAGTTCCGCCACCTGGACGCCATGGTGGTCATCACCTTATCGGGCATGGCCCTGGTGGCCCTGGTCATCGTTTTCATCAGCCGGGCCATAACCAAGCCGCTGCACCTGCTGGCGGCGGAAATACGCACCATGTTCGAGAACAAGAGCCTGCGGGAGATCCGTCTGGACAGCCGCGATCTGGAATCCTCGCTGCTCACCCGCGCCTTGAACAAAATGATCTTGTCGATCCAGGAGAAGCAGGAGCTCATCCGCAGGCGCGACGAGCAGATCCATGAGGTGCAACAGCGCGAGAAGGTCTCCTTCGACAATGAGGTGCCTGCCTCCGTGGGCTGGCGCCTGGTGGGCGACATCCCGGACCTGGTGGGCCAAAGCCAGGCCATCGTGACCATGCAGAGCATGATCCGCAAGGCCGCAGGCACCGAGGCCGACGTGCTGGTGGTGGGCGAAACAGGCACCGGCAAGGAACT
>DIVX01000166.1 GCA_002422505.1 Desulfovibrio sp. UBA6121 | reverse complement strand
AGCGCATCATGCGCGCCTACGGCGCGGAGATACGCCTTACCCCTGGCCGCCTGGGAACCGACGGCGCCATCGAACTGGCCTACCGCCTGGCCAGAACCGAGCCAGACACCTATGTGCTCATGGACCAGTTCAACAATCCCAACAGTATAGCCGCCCACTACGAGGGCACCGGCCTGGAGATTTGGAACCAGACCGGCGGCGCGGTGACGCATGTCGTCGCCACTTTGGGCACCTCCGGCACGGCCATGGGCCTGGCCAAGCGCATGCACGAGTACCCCGGCGTGCAGGTCTGCGCCATAGAGCCCTTTGCCGGGCACAAGATCCAGGGCCTCAAGAATATGCACGAGTCCTACCCGCCGGGTATTTACAACAAGAAGGCCCTGGACCAGATTCTGCGCGTGGAGGACGAGGAGGCGTTCGAAGCCTGCCGCCAGCTGGCCCGCCAGGAGGGGCTCTTTGTGGGCATGAGCTCCGGCGCGGCGCTGGCCGGGTCGCTCAAGCTCGCCGCCGCCCTGGAGGCCCAGGGCAAAAGCGGCTATGTGGTGGTGATTTTTCCGGACGGCGGCGAACGCTACCTTTCCACCCCGCTGTTTGCGCCCAAGACCCTGGACGGCCTGCGCCTGCTCAACCTGGCCACCGGCGGCAAGGTGCATCTCGACGCCTCGGGCCAGCTTTCGATCTACGGCATTGGCCCCAGCCTGGACGAGCCCGACGACCCGGACGCTTGGCGCAGGCTGGTGCTGGCCGATGTTTTGGCCCGGCACCTGAAGTCCCGCGGGGCAGATGTGCGCCTGGCCGTGGGTCTGGCCGACCTGGACGACCGCACCCTGGCCGCCGCCCGCGCGGCAGGGCTGTCACGCGCGGACTACGCCCAGGGCGTCATGGAGCGCATCCGCGCCCGCGCCGCCGCCCTTGGCCTGCTGCCGGAAACGCATTTCGAGCCCGCCTCGGCCTCGGTGCCGCAGGCCCTGGAGATCTGCAAAAAGCTGCTGGGCAAGGGCCTGGCCTACGAGAAGCTGCGCAGCGTGTATTTCGACGTGCGCCGCGACAAGCGCTACGGGGCCATGAAGCTCATGGACATGGACGGCCTCTCCGTGGGCAAGACCGTGGACCTGGGCGACTACGTGAAGGACAACCCCCTGGACTTCACCCTGCTCAAGCGCGCCACCCTGCAAGACTTGAAGCTCGGCGACATCATCGAAACCGAATGGGGCAACGTGCGGCCCAGCTGGTTTGTGCAGGTGGCCGTGGCGGGGCTGGCCGCCCTGGGCCGCGTGGACGTGCTGGTGGCCGGAGAGGACCACCAGTTCCCGCACCTGGAGAACCTGCGCGCCATTTGGAGCGCGGCGGGCGTGGAGCCCAAGGCCTGGCTGGCCGACCGCAAGATTTCCCGCTCCGACGTGACCGGGGGCGAGGGCGCGGCCCAGGCCGAACCCGGCGGCGAGGCCCTGGACCTGGCCTCGCTGCTGGAGCGCGCGGGCGGGCCTGCGGCGCTCAGGCTTTGGCTTTTGTCCGCGTCGTACCGCAAGTCTTTGGCGGCCACGGGGCAAAGCCTGTCCATGTGGGCGCGCAACTGGCACAAGGTGCAGGAGGCCGCCTGCGGCCTGCGCCTGGCCCTGGGCGAAGACGGCGGCGCGGCCGGAACCCGGCCCAAGGCGGGCGACCTGCCGGAAGAGGTGGAACAGGCCGTGTTCGACTTGAAGGCCGGACTGACCAGCGCCCTGGAGGACGACCTTTCCCTGCACCGCTACTGGCCCAAGCTGTTCACCTTCGTCAAACGCGTCAACGCCTGGCTTACCGGCGGCAAAATGAGCGCAGCCGCTGCCTCCGCCTGCCTGAAGCAGCTTGAGGCGGCGGACGCCGTGCTGGGCATTTTGGACTTGAGCCAGATGCCCATTGCCTGCGCCTGCCTGCCGGGAAACGTGCAGGACTTGGTGACCAGGCGCGAGGCCGCGCGCAAGGGCAAGGACTTTGCCGCCTCCGACGCGCTGCGCTTTGAGCTTGCCGCCCTGGGCTACCGCGTGGAGGACACGGCGGCGGGCCCGCGCGTGTACGCCAAGGCGACGGCCAGCGCCGGGCAGGGGGCGTAAATGGACCGCTCATCGCTTGTTTGGGCCTTGGCCGCCTGCGCCTGGCTCGGCTTCGCGGGCATCGCCATCATCTGCGGCGGGCTGCGGGTAAAGCTGCTGGAGCCCTGGCTGGGCGAGGCCAAGGCGCATGTGCTGGGCACGGCGCTGGTGTGCGTGCTGCTCATGGCGGCCATCCAGCTCTTCGTGGGGGCGTCCGGCCTGTCGGGCACGTGGCCGCTCATGCGCATCGGGGCCTTCTGGACCCTGCTCACCATCTGCTTCGAGTTCGCCTTCGGCCTGCTGGTGCTCAAAAAGAGCTTCGAGGAGCTGTTCGCCGACTACAACATCTTTAAGGGCCGCATCTGGCTTCTCGTGCTCGTCACCACCTTCTGGGGCCCGGTGCTGGCGGGAATCATCCGGGGACAGTAAGGCTGGGAGGCGGAGGGGGCGAGCACTCGGGTTCACCGCCTGCGCGGGCCAAGGCCGACCGGTTCCCCCTTCCGGGGCCCGGTGCTGGCTGGAATCATCCGGGGACAGTAAGGCTGGGAGGCGGAGGGGGGCGAGCACTCGGGCTCACCGCCTGCGCGGGCCAAGGCCGACCGGTTCCCTCTTCCGGGGTCCGGTGCTGGCGGGAATCATCCGGGGACAGTAAGGCTGGGAGGCGGAGGGGGGCGAGCACTCGGGCTCAGCGCCTGCACGGGCCAAGGCCGACCGGTTCCCCCTTCCGGGGCCCGGTGCTGGCGGGGATCATCCGGGGACAGTCGTGCCGGACCAGTCGCGCCAGACCAGCAGCGCCGGAAAGCGGGAACAGCAGGCGGCAGCGCCCCGGCTGGACCAGGGCCGCCCGGCTTCAGCAACGCGAAAGCCCCCGGCAGGACGCTCTGCGGTCCGGCCAGGGGCTTTTCGTCGCCGCGTGGGGGCGGCGGTCTATCTCCGCGTCAATCCATATTTTTTGAGTTTGTACTGCAGGGTGCGGCGGCTGATGCCCAGGGCATCGGCGGTTTTTTCGCGGTGCCCGCCGGAGGCGTCGAGGGCCTGGCGCAGGGCCTCGCGCTCCGCGTCCTCCATGGCTCCGGGCAGGCCGGAGGTCAGGTCCACGCCTTGCGCGGCCTCGCCCGGCGCGCCGCCAAAACCGGAGGCCAGTCCGGCGATCTGCGGGGGCAGAAGCTCCGGCCCCAGCGTGTCGGAGCGGGCAAGGATGAGCGCGCGCTCCAGCACGTTTTCCAGTTCGCGCACGTTGCCCGGCCAGGTGTGGCGCGAGAGCGCGTCCACAAAGGCCGGGGCTATGGCGCGAATTTCCTTGTGATTTTTTGCGCCCAGCTTGCGCAGCAGGTGCCCGGCCAAAAGGGGCAGGTCGCCGGTGCGGTCGCGCAGGGGGGGGATTTGTATCTCCAGCACGGCCAGGCGGTAGTACAGGTCCTCGCGGAAGCGGCCGCTGGCCACGTCGGCGCGCAGGTCGCGGTTGGTGGCGGTCACCACGCGCGCGTTGGAGAAGCGCGGCTGGGTCTCGCCGACGCGCTGGTATTCGCCGTTCTCCAGCACGCGCAGCAGCTTGGCCTGCAGTTCCAGCGGCAGCTCGCCGATTTCGTCGAGGAACAG
>DIVX01000164.1 GCA_002422505.1 Desulfovibrio sp. UBA6121 | reverse complement strand
CAGGGCCGCGCCCGAGCTCATGCCCGCCAGGATGCCCTCCTCGCGGGCCAGCCGGCGGCAGAGGGCGAAGGCCTCCTCGTCCTCCACGTTGAGCACCCCGTCCAGGGACTTCTTGTCGTAGATGCCCGGGGGGTAGGACTCGTGCATGTTCTTGAGGCCCTGGATCTTGTGCCCGGCGAACGGCTCCACGGCCAGGACGCGCACCGCGCCCCCGCTGAACTCCTTGAGGCCCTTGACCAGGCCCATGGCCGTGCCCGTGGTTCCCAGGGCCGCCACCACGTGGCTCACCCGGCCTCCGGTCTGCTCCCAGATCTCCCGGGCCGTGCCGCGGTAGTGGGCCTGGATGCTGGCCGGGTTGTTGTACTGGTCCATGAGCACGTACTTGTCCGGCTCCTCGCGGGCCATGCGGTAGGCCAGCTCGATGGCCCCGTCCGTGGACAGCCGGGCCGGGGTCAGCTCGATCTCGGCGCCGTACGCCTTGAGGATCATCTTGCGTTCCTCGGAAGCGGCCTCGCTCATGAGCATCTTGATCTTGTAGCCCTTGACCGCCGCCACCATGGCCAGGCCGATGCCCGTGTTGCCGCTGGTGGCCTCGATGATGGTCTTCTCCGGCGTCAATTCGCCGGAGGCCTCGGCCGCGGCGATCATGGCCACGGCCACGCGGTCTTTTATGGACCCGCCGGGATTCATGCTCTCCAGCTTCGCCATGATTTTGACGTTCGGATGCGGGTTCAGGCGGCGAATCTCCACCAAGGGAGTGTTGCCCACCAGCCTCAAAATGTCCGTGCGCTCCATCGTATGCCCCTGTCCTGCGGCGCGACCCCATGCAAGGGGAGCCGCTGGCCCGTGATTTGCAAAGCCGCCCTCAAACCAGCGAGGTCGGCACCATGACCATGTACCCGTTCCTGAAAGACAACATCTCCGCGCTTGAGAAGGCCAACCCGGCGCTGTACGCTTGGCTCTCCAGCAGCCCCTTCGATGAACAGTCCCTGAAAACCAGCATCTTTGTCAACAGAAGGGGCATTCTTGACTGGCGCATGCCCACGGGTCCGGGGCTCTTTGAATCCATGCCGCCCGCCATGCTCTACCGCGACTGGCCGGTGGTGGAAAAGCCGGACCTCTCGGCCACGTTCATTGTGGGCACCAACCTGGGCTACGGCCTGAACCACACCCTCATCAACACGCCGGACTCGCACAAGATTCTTGTGCTTGAGCCCAACCCTTCGCTTTTACTGGCCTGCCTTGGGCAAACCGACTACCGCCCGTTCTTCGTCAATAAGAAGCTGCACTTCGTTACCCCAAACGAAGACCACCTGCAGGAGTACATAAAAAACCTGGACCTGCAGTACGTGTACGGCAAAATTTACCTGCGCGGCGACCTGCCCAGCCGCCAGCTTGGGCCGGAATACGCCCGTTGGACCGAAATCATCAAGAACCGCCTGGAAAACTTCAGCGTGGAGATGATAACCCTGCGCTGCCGCCAGGACGTGATGGTGGGCAACGAGCTCAAAAACTACCGCCGCGCCCAGGCCGACGGCAGCCTGCTGCCCCTCAAGGACAGCGCCTTCGGTGTGGGGGCCGTGGTGCTGGGGGCCGGGCCCTCCCTGGCGAACTTCGCCCCGGAGCTGGCCAAGAACCCCGGCTCCGCGCTGTACACCTCCGCCCTGCAAACCCTGCCCGCCCTGCAAAAGCATGGCCTGAAGCCGCATTTCTGCCTGGCGCTCGACTATGACGACTCCATGCTCTCCATCTACAACCGGCTGGACCTGGAGTGGGCCAAAGACATTCCGCTCATCTACTCCACCAAGGTCAACCCGGAAGTGGTGCGCCGCTACCCCGGCCCCACCCTGCCCCTGTGGACCATGGGCGGCATGGCCACCTTTGTGTTGCAGGACCGCGAGTTTGTGCTGGACGCGGGCGGCAACGTGAGCGTGACCCTGATGCGCCTGCTGCGCTGGATGGGCGTGGGCAGCATTCTGCTTGTGGGACAGGACTTCGCCTGGAAGGGCGACACCACCCACGCCGAAGGGCACCACGCCTCGGCCCGCAAGGTGGTCTTCAACCCCGGCATGCACCAGCGCCTCAAGAACCTCTGGGGCGAGGAGATCATCTCCAGCGTGCAGTACCTTACCAGCAAGCGCGACATGGAAAACGACCTCAAGAAGCTGCCCTTCCGCATCTCCAACCTGTACGGCGGCGGCGTGGTCATTGAAGGCGCGCCCGCAGTCGACCTGGAGCAGGCGCGCGGCGAGGGGCTCCTTGATTCCGTCACCGGCAGCCGCGAGGACTTCCAGAGCCGCCTTGCGCAGGCGCGCGGCCAGTCCAAGGGCTACCGCTTCGAGCCGCGCAGCCACATCTGGACCAGCTCCATCCGCGGCCTGGAGCGCCGGATGCAGAAGCTCTTCCGCCAGTGCGGGCAGAGCCAGAAAGAGATCCACACCCTGCTGGAGCAGGCGCTGTTCTTCGTGCGCCAGGACCCGCTCTACCTGCCCTATCTGTTCAACGAGACCATCGACCTGGCCGGACTGGCCAAGACGCGGCACTCTTACAACGCGGCGGATTTCTCGGAGTTCAAGCGCATCGGCAAAAGCATTCTGGCCAAGGTGCGCGAGGTGGACCGCTGTGTGGGCGGACAGGACAAAACCGCCGCCTGAAGACCGCAGCCATAAGCAACCAGAAGCGCCCGCCCGGAACAGCCCCGGCGGGCGCTTGCTTTTTGCCCGGACACGCCACAACCAGGAGCCGGCCTTCTGAAGACGGGCCGTGTTCCCTGGCGAAGAGCAAGGGCGTTGGGTGGACCGACGGTGCAACGTATGTGCCTGGCCCAAAAATGAGCGTGCGGCGACGCGCACGGGGAACACGGCGCTTGTGGCAGCAGGCCCGAGAGAGCGCCCGAACCCGCCAGGCCCGTGTTGCGCGCACGCGCCAATCAGCCTATAAGGCCGCATGTTTCGCAGCACGCCCCACCCCCTTGCCGTTTGGGCGGCCCTGTGCCTGCCCCTGGTCCTCGTGGTCGCCGTCTGCTTCGCCTGCATCGGCGGGGAAGACGCCATCGCCGCGTATTTCGCCCAGTGGCGCCTGGAGCACCCCGGCGCCCTCCGGCTGGTCACGCTCTACACCGACTGGGGCAACCCCGCGCTCTATCTGGTGTTCGCCGCAATCCTGGGGCGCGGGCTGCTGCGCCGCCGGGCCGATCTGACGGCCTGGGCCCTGGCCTACCTGGCCGCGCAGCTCGTGTTCTCCCTGGCCATAGAGCGCGTGCTCAAAATCAGCATCGGCAGGCCCCGGCCCGATGTGGGTGGCCCCCTCGTGCCCTTTTCGCTGGACAATGCGCACAACGCCATGCCCTCTGGCCACACGGCGGAGATGACCGTGCAGACGGCCTGCCTCGCCTTGTTCGCCAAATCTCTGGCGGTGCCCCTGGGCATGGGCCTCTTGCTTGCCCTCATGGGCGCAAGCAGGCTGGCCGTGGGCGCGCACCACCCCACGGACCTGCTGGCAGGCATGGTGCTGGGCGCGCTGGGCGGCCTGTTCTGCCAGCGCCTGGCCCCTGTGCTGGCCCCGCGCCTGCAACGTTATTTCGCCAAGGGAGGCATGTAATGCAGCGTCTTTGGGATCTTTTGCGCCGCTGGCCCTTTGCCGCCCTGGCCCTGCTTACCGCCCTGCAAACCGTGGGCACGCTAAGCTCGCGGGCGCTGTGGTTCTCCGACGAAGTGCGCTACGCCGACGCCTATGCCGGGCTTTTGCGCGGCAAATGGCTGGTGCTGAACTTGAACGGCGTGGCCTACCCGGACAAGCCGCCCCTGTATTTTTGGCTGTTGCGCGGCCTGGACCTGCTGACCGGCCTGGCCGATCCGGTGGTGTTCTTCTTGGGTGCGGCGGTAAGCGGCCTGCTGGTGCTTTACGCCACCCTGGCCTGGGCCAAGGCGCTGCGCCTGCCGGAGGAATCCGGCCTGCTGGCCGGGTTGCTGCTGCTCACCACGCTGTTCTTCGCCGGGCTGCTGCACTATTCGCGCATGGACCTGCTCTTTGCGGCGCTGATCATCGCCGCGCAGGCGGCCTTCTGCGTGGCCTTCCGCACCCCGGCAAGCAGCGGCGAGGGCACGTCCCGGCGCGGGCGCTTCGCCGCCCTGGCGCTGTTTCTGGCCGCCCTGGCCACCCTGACCAAGGGCCCGCTGGGGCTGCTGTTCCCGGTGTTCACCACGCTTGTGTTCCTTGCCTGGCGCGGCCGCGCGCGGGAATTCTTCCGCAGGGAGATGCTGCCCGGCCTGCTTGTGCTGCTGGCCGTGGTCTTCTCCTGGGTGGTGGCCGCGTACTGCATCGAGGGCGCGGGCTTTCTGCGCAAGATCTTCTACGAGCAGATCTTCCAGCGCGCCACCAAGACCTTTCACCACGCCGAGCCCTGGTATTTCTACTGCATCGCCTTTCCGCCCTGCTGGCTGCCCTGGATGCTGGCCCCGGTGGCCCTGCCCGTGCGCAGGCTGCTGCAGGGCCCATTCTGGCGCGGCCTGCTGGCCGGGCGCAAAAACGCCACGCCCGAGTCCGACGCCCGCGCCTGGCTGTGGATCTCCGCCTTGAGCGGCCTGGGGCTGCTTTCCCTGTTGAGCGGCAAGGTGGTGGTGTACCTGCTGCCGCAACTGCCGCCCCTGGCCCTGCTGCTGGCCCTGGCCCTGCGCGACGCCAGCCTGCCCTGGCGCAGGCTGTGGATTGCCGCGGCGCTTCTGTTTTTCGCGCTGGCGGCGGCCCTCAGCCAGGGCGCGCGGTTCCTGCCCGTGCCCATCACCCCGGAGGGCGACCTGCCCGGAGCCTATGCCGTTGCGGCGGGTTTTGCCGCCTGCGGCCTGGGGCTTCTTGCGCTGCGCAAGCAGGACCCCCGGCACATTCTGCTGGCCCTGGCCCTGCTTACCGCCGCCTGGGTGCAGCCAGCCGGGCGCGTGCTGGCCCCCGGGCTGGACGCCATAATGAGCCCCAAACCGCAGGCATTGCTGCTTAAGTCATTTGCAGAGCAGGGATATATGCCCGTGGCGCACGACATCTACCAGGGAATTTATTCCTACTATTTCGGCGGCCCGATTTTTGAAACAGCACGTTTCAATGCCTTGGATGCGTTGGTGGCCGAGCAGGACATTGTCCTGGTCATAAAGAAAAAGAAGTGGGATGCTTGGCCCCAGCGCCCGGAGCATATAATCAAGGTGTATGAGCAGTGGCTGGCCGGGCAATCGTATTATGTGGCCATAAGCCGCAAGGACGGCAGCCTGCGCCCCCTGCCCTGCGATCCGCGCCGGGCCTGCGTGGCCCAGCCCTAGCCGCAGGGCGCGCCAGGCGACCAGACGAGCGACAAGAGCATTGAGCCCAGGGGGCGCCGACCCCCTCACGCGGACAAGTCGCATCGTGCGCACCGCAAAACCGGCATCTCCCGGAGGCTTCCTGTGCGACCCCTCCTGCTGACGCTCCTCCTCTGCCTCCTCGCCCTTGCGGCGGGGGGCTGCTCCTCGCTGCCGCTCTTTGCCGCCCTCGACGTGATGAATGCCGCCGAGATGAGCAAGACCGGCTACGACATGGCGGCGGGGCTCAACTCGCGCAAGAGCCTGGAGCAGGACGACGGCCCCGACGCCCAGGCCGAGGCCCGGCTGCGCGCCAGCCTGGACCGCCAGGGCGGCAGTCTCAAGTACGCCATCCCCCATGTGTCGCAGGGGCGCGCCTATGTGGTGGGCACCTACGCCACCCCCCAGGAGCTGGAGCGCGCCCGCAAGGCCACGCAGAATGTCAAGGGCGTGCGCGAAGTGACCCTGTGCCTGTTCCCTGCGGGCTCCGGCCCGGCACGAAGGCTGAGCGACGGCGAAGTGCGCGACAACATCCTGCGCCTCTCCGGCATCCGCACCCGCGAGGTGCGCGTGCATGTGGTCGAGGGAAACGCCATTCTCATCGGCCGGGTGCGCACCGAGGCCGAAGCCGAACAGTTGCAGGAGAGCGCCCACATCGCCGGGGCCACCCACATCAAGAACTACGTGCGCCTCTACGCGGCGCGGCCCGTCACCCCATAAAACGCGCCGACAACCAAAAAACGGCCCGCAGGTTTCCCGGCGGGCCGTTTCGTTTGTGCGAAAATCTCCCAGGGCCGGGCGCTACGCCTTCCCGCCCCCGGCGAAAATCAGCTCGATGATCTTGAGTACCTCAAGGCCGTCCTCGCCCGTGATGGGCGTGGGCGTCTTGTCGCGCACGCAGGCCAAAAAGCGCGTCAGCTCCTCGCGCATCTGCTCGCGCGGCATCACCGGGTGCTCCTTGACCGTGTAGGTCTTGGCGACCGGGTCAAAGGGGCCGTATTCGCGCACCTGCTGGGCAATGAGGTCCGCCTCGATGTAGCGGTCCTTGCAGGCCGCGCGGATCTTGCGCGAGCGCGCCGGCGTCAGCCAATTGGTCTTGATGTGCCCCAGCACGCCATTTTTCATGCGCGCGCCGATGAAGGCGCTGTCCTCGTGCTTGGCCAAGGTGGTGGAAAACACCGCGTTCACGCTCTCGAACTCCGAGCCCGTAAGGTAGCGCAACAGGTCGATGTCGTGGGAGCCCAGGTCGCGGATGACGCCGACGTCCTGGATGCGTGCGGGAAACGGCCCCACGCGCTCAATCTCCACCGAAACGAGGCCCTCGGCCACAAGCTCCTTCATGCGCTGGATGGCCGGGTTGAAGCGCTCGATGTGGCCCACCATGAGCGGCACGCCCTTGGCCTTGGCGGCGCGCACCAGTTCCTCGCCCTGGGCGGCGGTGGCGGCCAGGGGCTTTTCCAGCAGCAGCGCCACCCCGCGCTCAATAACCTGCATGCCCACTTCATAATGCAGCACCGTGGGCACGCTGATGCTCACGACGTCCAGCTCCAGGGCCAGCAGGTCGTCCAGGCGGGTGAACCCAGCCACGCCGAAGCGCGAGCGGGCCTCGTCCAGGTTGGCCTGGGAAACGTCCATAACGCCCACAACCTGGCATTGCGGCATTTCGCAGTAATTACGCAGGTGAATCTTGCCCATGGAGCCGAGACCGATGACGCCGACTTTCTGCATGGATTGCTCCGAAGTAGTGTGTTTGCGCCCGGGGCCGGGACCGCGCGGGCAGCCCCTCCACTACATGCTCCGGCGCGGCAATGCAACGCCGCCCGGCCCGGCCTTGCCCTCCGGCTCGTCTGGCCTTCTGCCCCGGCCGCCTTGCGCAGGGGGCGGATTCACGGTATCTGCGTGCCATGAGCATCACCGCCACCACCAGCATCAGCAATCCTTCCGGCCCGGTCTGGATCGGCGCGGGCGAGGCCTCCGGCGACATCCACGCGGCCACGCTGCTTGGCGCCCTGCGGGAAGTCGAGCCCGGCCTGACCGCGCTTGGCATGGGCGGCCCGGCCCTCATCAAGGCCGGGTGCGACGTGCGCTTCCCCATGCGCCTCATCTCCCTGGTGGGCCTCACCGAGGTCCTTTCCGGCCTGCCGCGCATCATCCGCCTGCTGGCCCAGGTCAAGCGCGCCCTCATGGAGGCGCGGCCGCGCGCGCTTATTCTCATCGACTGCCCGGACTTCCACTTCCGGGTTGCGCGCATTGCCAAAAAGCTCGGCATTCCCGTGTACTATTACGTCAGCCCGCAGGTGTGGGCCTGGCGCTCCGGCCGGGTGGAGTTCCTGCGCGCACACACGCGCCGGGTGCTGTGCATTCTGCCGTTTGAAAAAGACTTTTACGCCGCGCGCAACATGGATGTGGACTACGTGGGCCACCCGCTCATGGACCAGATGCCGCTTTCCGAACTGGACGCCCTGCGCCCGGACCCGGACCTGCTGGGGCTTTTGCCCGGCAGCCGCCGCAAGGAGATTACCGCGCTTCTGCCGGAGTTTGGCCGCGCGGCGCTGCTGCTGCGCCAGCGTCTGCCCAAGCTGAAGCTGGCCCTGGCGCGCGCGCCCGGCGTGGACGAGGCCTTTCTGCGCCAGTTTTTACCGCCGGAGCTGCCCGTAACCATCCACCCGCCCGAGGACCGCTACCGCATGATGCGCCAAAGCCGCGCGCTTTTGGCCGCCAGCGGCACCGTCACCCTTGAGGCGGCGCTCATCGGCACGCCCACGGTGGTGGCCTACAAGCTCTCGGCGCTCAGCTTCGCCATCGGCAAGGCCGTGGTCCAGGTCAAATGGGCCAGCCTGCCCAATCTCATCATGGGACGCGAGATTTTCCCGGAGCTGTTGCAGGACAAGGCCCGCGCCGAGCTGTTCGCCGAGCGTCTGGCCCCCTGGCTGGGGGAGGACATCGCCCTGGCCGCCGCGCGCGCCGATTTGGCGGGCCTGCGGGCCAAGGTGGGAGGCCCAGGCGCGGCGCACCGGGCCGCCGCCATCATTCTGGACGACCTGCGCACCCTTTCCCAACAGCATACGGAGCAATGATGGAAGCAGTGCGCGTGTACGCGGACATTCATGGACTTTCGCCCGAGGGCTATGAGGAGATTCGCCACTCCATGCCCTTTGACCAGGCAGTGTACAAGGACCGCATTCTGGCCGTGGACTTCGAGGGTCACTACATCGACGTGGAGCCCTTTTTGAACGATGTCGCCCGGCTTATGGATGAAAACGGCTGGGGCAAGCTCGATTACATCGACCAGATCGACTACGCCCTGACGCGCTACGTCATCAAGAAGGGCGAATGGAAGGCCAAGGACGTGCTGGTGGACAACATTGTGGAGAAGGTGCACCAGGAATCCGGCGTGTAAGGCCCTGCTCCGCGCGGCTGCCCCCCCTCCCCCGCGCGATACTTTTCAGCCCACCAGGCGTGGCGCGCCGGGGAGAACCCCGGCAAGGACACCCACCATGCGGCTTCTCGGCAATCTCATCTGGTTCATCTTTGGCGGCTTGTTCATGGGCGCGGGCTGGTTTTTCGTCGGCCTGTGCATGTTCATTTCCATCATCGGCATTCCCTGGGGGCGGGCTTGCTTCATGCTGGGGGCGTTCTGCCTGTGGCCCTTCGGGCGAGAGGTGGTCAACCGCCGCTCGGTAACGGGCAAGGACGACATCGGCACCGGGCCGATTGGGTTTGTGGGCAATGTCATCTGGTTCGTCTTCGCCGGGCTGTGGCTGGCGATTGGGCACCTCGCCTCCGCCCTGCTCTGCTTCATCACCATCATCGGCATTCCCTTTGGTTTCCAGCACTTGAAGCTGGTGGGGGCGACGCTTGCGCCCATTGGGAAGACTGTGGTGGAGGTGGGGTAGGAGGGAAATTATCCCCAATGCTCAAACATGACAGGACTGTGCCAGCTTTCACCGGGCAGACCCGGAGCAACAAAAATTGCTAGAAAAATCAGGCATAGTTCTATTATAGCTGTTGACATTTTTCACGAGCCAGAAGTAATGGACTTGCTTTCTTGCCAATTCGATCTTAAATCTTATTGAAAATCATGAAACAATGGCCCCGAAAACGCGTTTTGACTTATGCAGTAAAACGCTCTCAGGGGGAAAACTATGTCCATTCGCTTTAAGGCCAACACCAGCAAAATACTTGAAGGTCTCGTTTGGATTGCCAACAGGCAACCGGGAGTGAGTTTTCATTGCGCGCTCAAGGCATTATTCTATGCCGACAAGGGCCACCTTCAGGAGCACGGACGTCCCGTATTCGGGGATACGTACATCAAGATGTCGTTTGGGCCTGTGGGCTCGAACGCATATGACATGCTTAAAAGTAGTGATTTTTTGCCGCCGGAAGTCATTTCTGCTGTGGCGGGTGCTCTTACCATGAAGCGCTCTGGAAAAGTGCCCATGGCCTACGCAAAACGTACGCCTCGCTTGAATCACTTTTCCGAATCGGACATTCGCTGCCTTGAAAACGCTTTAGAAAGTTGCATTTCACTTGGTTTCAACGGTAGGTGCGAGGTGACGCATCAAGAACGCGCCTGGGTTGAGGCCATGGCGAATGGTGAAATGGACTACGCCAAGATCATTGACGAGGATTTGCCCTACCGTGAGCAGTTGATTGCCCATCTGAACGAAACGGCCATGTCCATCGCGCTCTAAAATGAGCGTTTTGCCAGGGGAGGTAGCGCTCCTCAAATTCCCCTACTCTGATCCCCCAAAACAAAAATTCTGCCTTTGCGTCTGCGTGGAGGCATCCCAATTTCTAATAATAAGCACAAACCACAATCCCTGGTCCGCCGCAAGCTCTCAAATGAAGCTATTTAAGGAAGAACTTGGCGCGTTGAAATATGATTCATGGCTCGACATGTCGACAGTCTATGCGATTGACATTCCCAGAGGAAACACTGTTAAGAAATGGTCTCTCGAAAAAACTGCGATACAGCGCATCCTTCACGTGGTGCCATCCATTTCCACACTAAGTCCGGTACAAAAGGAATGCATCATTCGATCACTTACCACCGAGTAGCTCCTGTCAAAAATAGCTGCACTCCATCTGCGGCCCCGCACCCCGGCCCCCTGGCCAAGAAGGGCGCGGTGGACGCCGTGCGAGAGTTTCTACGCAACGCAGGAGTGAAGCCATGAACGCATTGACCTACAAGGGCTACACCGGAGTCTTCGAGTTCTATCCCGACGACGAGGCTTTCCACGGGCAAGTTGCGGGCATTCGTGATGTTGTGCATTTCACCGGCTCTTCCATCGACGAACTCAAGCAGGCCCTGGCGGATTCCGTGGAGGATTACCTGGAGTTCTGCGCCGAGCAGGGCAAAGAGCCGCAGCGGCCATACTCCGGCCGCTTCAACGTGCGCATCGCCCCGGAGCTGCACCAGCGCATCGCCAGCCGCGCAGCGGCGGACGGCAAGAGCCTGAACGCTTGGGTGGCCGAGGCCCTGGGCAAGGCCACGGCAGACCAGCATACGCGCTGACCTTCACCGCTGAACGCAATCACAAAAAAAGGGGCCACACGGCCCCTTCGTCATTTTCATCACCCAGCGCGATGCCTCTACGGCCTCCGCGCCCCGGCCTTTTCCTTGGGCACCTCCACATTCACCGCCCGCAGGGCGTTGCCGCCCTCGGCCAGGTCGAAGAGCACCTCCTCGCCCGGCGCAAGCGTCTGGAAGCCGTCGCGCTGGATCTCCGCATAGTGCACGAACACGTCCCGGCCCTCCTCGTCGGTGAGGAAGCCGAAGCCCTTGCGCTCGTCAAAATAGTTCACAACGCCTTTGCGCCGCTGCATGGCTGCCTCCCTGGCGCGTGCGCTTGCCCGCGCGCCGTGCCCCGACCATAGCCCAGCCTGCCCGTGCCTGGCAACGGGCGCAGCTGTGCGTTTGCACGCCGGTCCGCCTTGACGGAAGCGGGCCAGCGAAAGGGCCGGGCGCGCAAGCCCATACGTACCGCCAAACGGCCCCGATGAAACACAAAAAGCCCGCCAGAGGCGGGCTCGTCATGCAGCTATGGTCCGGGGGATTAGCGCAGGCGGAAGGTGATACGGCCGCGAGTCAGGTCGTAGGGGGAGAGCTCCACCTTGACCTTGTCGCCCGGCAGGATGCGGATATAGTGCTTGCGCATCTTGCCCGAAATGTGGCCCAGGATGCTGTGCCCGTTCTGCAACTCGACGCGGAACATGGCGTTGGGCAGGGCTTCCTGGATGACGCCCTCGACCTCAATGGCTTCTTCTTTGGACATGCAGTCTCCTCGATTGCGACCCCCGCCCGGCTGTTGTTCACAACAGTCCGGCGTTCGGAGGCTCTTGAAAGGTGCCGCTTCTTACTGCGATTCGCAATCTTTGGCAAGCCCCGCGCCCGGAAGCGCAGCGAAAGCCCGGCGGGCCTCGTCAACGAAGCGCCGCACCAGGGCCTCGTCCTTGCGCCCCAACGCGTCCTCCAGGCCGGTGTGCGCGTCTACCCCGGCGGGGCGCACGGCCCGTATGGCCTGGGCCACATTGTCGGCGTTAAGCCCGCCCGCCAAAATAAGCGGACGCGGCAGGGCGCGCGCCAGCCGCTCGCTCACGGCCCAGTCGTGCGCCTTGCCCGTGGCCCCGGTGGCGCCGCTGGCGGGGTCATAGGTGTCGGTCAAAAAGGCATCCACATAAGGCGCGTGGGCCTGCGCGGCGGCCAAAAGCTGCTCCTCCGGCGCGGCGCCCACCACCAGGCTTTTGATGATGAAGAGCTGCGGCGCGGCCCGGCGCAGGCGGGCAACCTGCTCAAGCGGCATGGCCCCGTGCAGCTGCACGCCGGAAACGCCAAGAAAACGGCACAGCTCCAGCGTCTCGTCCGCGTCCTCAAGGTAGGTGATGAGCACGGCCTGGGCGCGGTTGCCCAGCGTAACCACAATGCCGCGCGCGGCGTCTTCGCTCACGTCTGGCTTGTGCACCGCAAGGCGCAGCGGCAGCCCCACGTGCGTCACTCCGCAGTCGGCCAGCAGCAGCGCCTCCGCCCCGGAGACTGCCCCGGCCACCTGGATGATGTCAGTCATTTTTAACATACTGCCCCTCTGGATTTCACAACACATACGCTGTATGGGTAGTGCGCAGCACGGCCACAAACCACCGGAGTTCCCCTTGGAGTGCACGGACCGCCAGCCCTTCGACATCGTTCGCGACATCCTCAAAGTCATTGAGGAACTGAACACCTTAAAGGATGTTGATTCCATCCTCGACAAGGTGCTGGGCGAGGCCCGCGCCATGACCCACTGCGACGCGGGGTCCATCTTTCTGGTGGAGGGCGAAAACCTCCGCTTCTGGTACGTGCACAACGACACCCTGTTCACGGGCACCAACGCCAGCAAGCACCTCTACACCGACTTCACCGTGCCCATCAATGAGCAATCGATTGTCGGCTATGCGGCCATGGCCGGAACAACCATAGACATTCCAGATGCCTACAAGCTTAGCGGCAACGAGCCGTATTCCTTCAATAAAAGCTTCGATGAAGAAACCGGCTACCGCACCGGCTCCATGCTCACCATCCCCCTGCGCACCTTTTCCGGAAAAATAGTGGGGGTGATGCAGCTCATCAACGCCCACGACACCTGCGGCCGCGTGCACCCCTTCACGGCCGACGACATCCAGTACGCCCCGCTCTTCGCCAACTCCGCTTCGGTGACCATCGAGCGCGGCATGATGACCCGCGAGATAATGCTGCGCATGATGAAGATGGCCGAGATGCGCGATCCCAACGAGACCGGGGCGCATGTGCAGCGCGTGGGCGCGTACACGGCGGAGATTTACCAGCAATGGGCGCACAGGCGCGGCCTCGACGAG
This sequence comes from Desulfovibrio sp. UBA6121, assembly GCA_002422505.1. GTDB lineage: Bacteria > Desulfobacterota > Desulfovibrionia > Desulfovibrionales > Desulfovibrionaceae > Humidesulfovibrio. The sequence goes on along the minus strand of DIVX01000164.1, from coordinate 12,926 downwards.
TTCGTCATCAAGCGCAAGAAGGACACCCTGCGCCTGGCCGCCATGCTGCACGACGTGGGCAAGGTGGGCATTTCCGACGTGATCTTGAAGAAGCCCGGACGCTTCGAGCCGCACGAGGCGGCCATAATGAAGTGGCACTCCGTTTATGGGGCGGCGCTTTTCGCCAACACCACCTCGGAGCTGGACCAGCTGTGCAAAGAGATAGCCCTGGGCCACCACGAGCGCTGGGACGGCAAAGGTTATCCCGGCCGCCTGCCGGAGGACCTGGGCCAGGTGCGCGAGTTGTGCGTGGAGGAGATAGCCGGGGAGGACATTCCCCTGGCCGCGCGCATTACCGCCCTGGCCGATGTGTACGACGCGCTCATTTCAAGCCGCGTGTACAAGGCCGCCTGGCCGGAGGACAAAGTGCTGGAGGAGATCCTCCGCTGCCGGGGCACCCAGTTCGACCCCGAAGTGGTGGACGCCTTTATGGACATTCAGGACGTCATCCGCGCCATTCGCCACAAGTACCAGGGATAACTAGAGCGTTACCGTCTCAAAGCTCATCTGCCCCAGGTCGAAAACGAGCATCTTGCCCGCCAAACGCGCCCCGCGCCCGCACAGGATGTTCAGCGCCTCCCCGGCCATGAGCGAGGCCGCCGTGGCCACCGCCGGGGCCGGGGTGCCTTGGCTGTCCTCCGCGCCCGCGCCCACGCCGAAAAACTCCGCAGGCACCTTGCCGCCGGGCAACACCGTGGCCACCAGGCCGCTCTGCCCGGCCACCGCCGCCGTCACCAGCGGAATACCCGCCAGGGCCGCCTGACGCGCCAGGGCCGCGCGGTCCTTCAAGCCGCCCAGGGCGTCCAGACACAGGCCCGCCCCGGCCAAAAAACGCCCCATGTCCGCCTCGTCCAAAAAGCGCGCCACAGGCTCGAAGGCAACAGCCGGGTTCACCAGCGTCAGCCGCGCCGCTGCGGCGGCGGCCTTGTACCCGCCCAGGCTGCGCCGCGTGGCGTACAGCTGGCGGTTCAGGTTGGAGGGGCAGAACTCGTCGCCATCCGCCGCGCGCACAGCGCCCACCCCGGCCCGGGCCAAAAGCTCCAGCACGTAGCCGCCAAGCCCGCCCAGGCCCACCAGGGCCACGTGCGCCGAAAGCAGCCGCAACTGCTCCTCCAGGCTGTAGGCCTCGAAATTGCGCAGGTAGCGTTCCGGGCACACGCCCAGGCTCAGGGCGGCGCGCTCCACGCGGGCCACGCACTGCCCGGCGGGCTTGCCTTGCTCGTGCTGCCCGTGCAGGCGCGTGCGGCCTTGGGCGCGCGCAAGATCCTTCACGCAGTAAAACGGCAGCACGGGCAGCTCCCGGCCATCGGGCAGGCGGGTAGGCTGGGCCAGTTCGCGGATGCGCTGCTCCAACAGGGCGTCGGGGCTTACGTGTCTCGTGGGCATGGTTCAGCCGCCTCCCACGGCGGGGAACAGGCCCAGGCGGTCGCCTGCGGCCAGGGGAGCGGAAAGCGGCGCGTGCGTGCCGTTGACGAACACCAGCTTCAGGTCGTTTGGCGGAATGCCCAGCCGCTGCACCACGCTCCCGGCGGTATCGCCCGGGACGATGGGATAGGCGTCGGCCTCCGGCGGGGTGAAGCGCGAAAGCGAGGCGAAGCACTTTACGGTTATCTTCATTGCTACGTAGTAGCGCGAAGGCCTCCTGCGGTCAACTCGCGCAGGGTCAACGCCCTGCGGAAGCTCGCCCATTTGCCCAAGCGCAAAAAGAACAGGGCCGGAGACGCACCACCGCGCCCCCGGCCCCGTAGAGGGAAGCCGTTGCTTGTGGGGCTAGTAGGCCCAGTACATGGTCATTACTGCGCACACCGTGGTGATGAGCATGGACACCACGAAGGCCGGGCGAATGGCCGTGCTGGCCTCGCGGATCTTGTCGATGCTGGACGCGGCGTTCTGCAGCTTGGCCGGGGAGATGACGCTGGCCAGGCCGCCGCCGATGGCGCTGCCCGCCGCGACCACGACGCCGGAAGCGCCGATCTTTTCCGCAGTCGAAAGGTGCAGTTTGGTGAGCATGGCGATGGACGAGGACTCCGACCCGGAGATGAACCCGCCCAGCAGGCCCAGGAACGGAGCCATGGCCGCGTAGAACTTGCCGAACAGCCCGGCCGAGGCGTCGGCCATGACGTAGATCATGTTCTGCGTGGGCACGGCCAGCTTCCAGTCGATGCCCTTGCCCGAGTGGTTCATGACGTAGGCGATGGCGAAGAACACCGAGGCGGACATGATGGGCCGCATGGCGCGCTTGGCCGAAGTTTTGAGGCCGCGGCGCACCTGCTCGCCCGTGGCGCGCATGATGGGCAGAGCCAGGAAGGTGCACACAACCACCCAGAAGTAGGCCTGCCAGAGGATGCGCAGCTTTTCCGGGCTGCCGGGGATGATGTCGAGCGGCATGGCCCAATCCACAAAGGTGAGCTTGAAAAACGGCAGAAAGGGCGCGTTCAGGATGAGCGAGAAGACGGTGAGCAAAATCCAGGGCGACACGGCGCGCGGCAGGGAAAGGCGCGCCTCGGCGGCCAGGTCCTTTTCGTTCAGCAGGCTGCGGTCTTGCAGGGTCTTGCCCGTCATCTTGACGTACAGGATAAGCACCAGGATGACCGCGAGCCCGGCGGCGATGCCGGTGATGGTGACCAGCCCCGCATGGGCCATGAGAATGGCCACGCCGCCGGCGGTTATGCCCGCCAGAAGCGCGGGGACCAGGCCTTTTTTGACCATGGCCGCGCCGCCCGTGAGCTGCAGCATGCCCAGGGCGATGCAGGTGCTGATGACCGGCATGAAGTAGGCGAAGTGCAGGCCCACCTCCTGCACGGGCTGGCCCACGAACTGGGCGAAGACCACGGCGGGAATGCCCAACAGCGCGTAGGTGCACAGGGCGTCGTAGCCGATGGCGGGCAGCAGAATGGCCGCGAAAGTGGAGTAGCCCAGGGCGATCATGATGGGGGGCAGGATGGACACGGTGACCGCGCCCAGGCTGGTGAGCAGGATGCCGAAGCCCACGTTGATGATCATGATCTGCACGGTCTGCTGGCCGGGGGCGATGGTCTTCATGAGCGCCACCACGCGGGCCACGGCGCCGGTCTCCTGCATCAGGGTGATCTGCATGATGCTGGCGGCCATGACCAGCGCGATGGGCAGCGAGGCGACCAGCCCGGCCGCAGAGGCCGTCAGCACCACCTCAAGCGGGGTTTGGAAATACAGCCACGACACCAGGGCCGCCACTGCCCAGCCAATGTAGCCTGCCGTATCCGCCGCGACGCGGTAGACCAGAAGCAGAAAGAAAATGGCGATGACCGGAAAAAACGCCAGCAGAACCGAGACCATATCCATGAGATACCCCACCCTCCGAAAAACGTATGATGCGCGATTTTCCCCCCGCGCGATTGAAGCGCCGCACCGCCCGGCCCACGCCAAGGCGCAAATTACGCAGATGCGCGCCGCCTGCGGCTTATTCTCCCGCCCTCACCTGCAAGTGAGTACCCGCATCCAGGTTTCTTTCCAGTTCCTGGCGCGGGGCGCCTGCGCCTGGGGCATGCGCCCAAAAAAGAGGCGCGTTTGCTGGCTCGGAATACTGCGCGGGAAGCGGCGGCCGGGCATGGCGGAAGCATCTGCTCAGCGGCTTTGACGAATTGCCTTATGCGTTTGCCCGGTACAATGCAAGCCCTTACGCAGATTCGGACGTATCGACGTTGCTTTCCCCTGCCCGGTATGCAAGGATGCGCCATGCCCGCAAGACGCCCCTTGGTTACGCCCCGCCCCGCTACGCATTCCGGCCCGCGCCATCTTTTTTGCGCCCTTGCGCCCGCCTTTCCGGTCTTGCTTGCCCTGTTGCTGGCCGCCTGCTCCGGCCCGGTGGACACAGTGCGCGAGGCGCACATCGCCCCGGACGAAAGCGTCAGCATAGAGCAGGCCCTGAAGCGCTATCCCTACTTCAAGAAAATCACCTGGAGCACCTACACGGACGACAACGGCAAGTGCATCGTGCAGGCCGCCTGCGACATAGACGTGGCCGCCAATTGCCGCGAGGTGAGCCAGGCCGGGCTCAAGCTGGCCCAGCGCGACGTGAAGCGCGACTACTTCGTGGCCCGCTTCGTGGTGGACGGGCTGCCCGCCAGGGTGCGCGCCCTGGAGGCCATGCACGTGACCACCTGTTCCAACGGGGCGCAGTTGGTCATGGCCGATCCCAAGTACTTGCGCGCCATCTACAACCGCGAGCAGGTGCGGCTGTTCTGCCTGGACGGGCTGAACTGCCCCGGCCAGGGCGGCGCGCCCGCGCAGGTCCAGGCGGTTCCGCCGCCTACTCCGTAGCGGCCTCCGCAGCACTGCCGGCCGCCAATTCCCGCCCCAAGGCGCGGGCCTCATCCAACACCTCGGCCCGCTTCAGGGCATCGCCCAGATGATAGACCTTGCAGGCGCGCAAGAGCCTGCTGTGGTTGAAGCCCAGCCAATTGAAGAAATAGGCGTAGCGCGGGAAGATGTCCGTGAACAGGTCTTCACGCGGGTGACCCTGGGCAATGACGAAGCACAGAGTCTTGCCCGGAGCAAGCCGCGTGCGCTTTTCCTTATTGAAGGCATAGTCCGGCGTCAGGTAGCTGTAGCAGCGGTCGATGAAGCCCTTGAGCTGGGCCGTAACCTCGCCGAAGTACACCGGCGTGGCCAGCACCAGCACGTCGCAGGTGCGCACGGCCTCCAGCACCGGGGTCAAACCGTCTTTGAGCACGCAGGCCTCGGCCTTGCCCTTGCAGGCCAGGCAGCCCTGGCAGCCCCGGTAGGCAAGCGCGTTCAGGGTAAAGGTCGTCACCTGCGCCCCGGCCGAGGCGGCGGAAGTGCACAGGGCCCCGGCCATTTGGGCGCTATTGCCGCTTTTGCGCGGGCTGCCCAGCAGGCACACCACGCGCCTCATGCGTTCTCCCCGGCGGGGGTTTCGCCGCCCGCCAGCACACGCTCCACGCTCTCAACCTTGCCCGCCAACCCGCCGCTGCGCCCGCGCCGCCAGTCGGCTTTGAGGGTCAGGTACACGCGGTCGCTCTCCGCCGCCAGAACCTTGAAACAGGCATCCACCACGGCCTGCACCTGTTCCCATTCGCCCTCAATACAGGTGCCCATGGGGGTAAGCTGATGCGCCAGCCCGCTTTGGCGGATGACCCGCAAAGCCTTGGCCACGTAGGTGCTCACCCCTTGGCCCTTATCCATTGGAAAGAGCGAAAGCTCCACGATGACGCTCATTTGCCCCCCTTGCGCGCGGAATCTGACTCACACTTTGGCACAACACCCCGGCTGCGCCAAGAATGCCGCTGGCGGAGGTGCACGTCAACGTTTTGGATGCTCTTTTCTTTTCGCTTAAAAAATTAGCTGGTTAAATATTCGCATCGCTCCAAGCTCCTCATGTCGTACCGTTTTTTTTCGCCTGGGGCCTTGCCAATGTCGTGGCTTGCATGTAGTGAATCAACAGCTAAAGCACCGATATGGTTGTATATTTTTTTTAAGTTCGTATGGCGGACGTGCTACTTAACACGCTTTCGTAACACTGCCGTCAGTATACAGGTCCATGAGGCGTATCCGTCACGTTTTACCATAATCTGGAGGTGTTGTATGAAGGTTTCCGTAGGACATGGCTTGAGCGGCGCCGAAAAACGCCTTGAAGAGCGCGGCATTTCCCGTCGCGACTTCATGAAATTCTGCGGCACCATCGCTGCGGCCATGGGCATGGGACCGGCCTTTGCTCCCAGAATCGCCGCCGCGCTGACGGCCGACAATCGTCCTTCCGTCATCTGGCTGCACAACGCGGAATGCACCGGCTGTTCCGAGTCCATCCTGCGCACTGCCGCTCCGTACATCGACGCCCTGATCCTGGACGTCATTTCCCTGGAGTACCAGGAGACCATCATGGCCGCCGCTGGCGAAATGGCCGAGAAGGCCCTGCACGACGCCATGAAGAAGCCCTACCTGTGCGTGGTTGAAGGCGCCATTCCGTGCAAGGACGGCGGCGTGTACGGCATGGTCGGCGGTCACACCATGCTCGACATCTGCAAGAAGGTCATCCCCGGCGCGCTGGCCACCATTGCTTACGGCACCTGCGCCACCTACGGCGGCGTGCAGGCCGCCAAGCCGAACCCCACCGATTCCAAGGGCGTTGACGAGGTGTTCCCCAAGGCCACCATCATCAACGTGCCCGGCTGCCCGCCCAACCCGGCCAACCTGGTCGGCACCGTCATCGCCGCCATCGACACCGTGGTGAACAAGAAGCCCCTGCCCAAGCTGGACGACCTGAAGCGCCCCATCGTGTTCTTCGGCGAGACCGTGCACGACAAATGCGAGCGCCTGCCCTTCTTCGAGAAGGACCAGTTCGCCACCTCCTTCGACTCCCCCGAGGCCAAGAAGGGTTGGTGCCTGTACAAGCTTGGCTGCAAAGGCCCCTATACCTACAACAACTGCCCCACCAAGAAGTTCAACCCCCTGGACAAGGGCGTTGGCGTGAACTGGCCCGTGCAGGCTGGTCACCCCTGCATCGGCTGCTCCGAGCCCAAGTTCTGGGATACCATGAGCCCCTTCTACGAAGAGCAGAAGTAGGCGTACCGGACACATTTTCCGGTTGTTACAAGGCAGTTTACGCGACTTTAACTCCCCATAGGAGGACAGAATATGTCTGGTTCCAAACCTCAGGCCATCCCGGTCACGCCTAAGAGCAACTTCTCCGGCCCGGTCATCGTCGACCCGGTCACCCGCATTGAAGGCCACCTGCGCATCGACGCCACCGTTGAAAACGGCAAGATCGTCGATGTGCGCAGCAGCTCGCAGCTGTTCCGCGGGCTTGAAATCATCCTCAAGGGCCGCGACCCCCGCGACGCCCAGCACTTCACCCAGCGTTCCTGCGGCGTGTGCACCTACGTGCACGCCCTGGCCTCCACCCGCGCGGTCGATAACGCCGTCAAGGTCAAAATCCCCAAGAACGCCACCATCATGCGCAACCTGGTCATGGCCTCCCAGTACCTGCACGACCACCTGGTGCACTTCTATCACCTGCACGCCCTCGACTGGGTCAACGTTGCCAACGCGCTGAAGGCCGACCCGGCCAAGACCGCCGCGCTGTCCAACAGCCTTTCGGCTGGACGCAAGGAGACCGCCGCGCAGTTCAAGGCCGTGCAGGACAAGGTCGGCGCGCTCATCGCCTCCGGCAAGCTCGGCATCTTCACCAACGCCTACTTCCTGGGCGAGAAGAAGAACGAGGCTTACTACCTGCCCGCCGAGGCCGACCTGATGGCCACCAAGCACTACCTTGACGCCCTGCACATGCAGGTCAAGGCCGCCCGCGCCATGGCCATCTTCGGCGCCAAAAACCCCCACACCCAGTTCACGGTTGTGGGCGGCGTCACCAACTACGATGCCCTCAAGCCCGACCGCATCGCCGAGTACAAGGCCCTCACCGACGAAGTCACCGCCTTCATCAGGGACTTCTACATCCCCGACCTGCTGGCCGTGGCCGGTTTCTACAAAGACTGGGCGTCCATCGGCGGCACCACCAACTTCATCAGCTTCGGCGAGTTCCCCACCGACGAGTACAACCTCGATTCGCGCTTCTTCGCCCCCGGCGTCATCTTCAAGCGCGACATCGCCAAGCCCCAGGCCTTTGACGAGAAGCAGATCCAGGAGCACGTGAAGCACAGCTGGTACGTGGGCGACCAGGCCAAGCACCCCTACCAGGGCGTGACCGAGCCCAAGTACACCAGCCTCCAGGACAAGGACCGCTACTCCTGGATGAAGGCTCCCCGCTACATGGGCGAGTCTTGCGAAACCGGCCCCCTGGCCACCGTGCTGGTGGCTTACGCCAAGGGCCACAAGCCCACGGTCGACGCCGTGAACTTCGTCCTGGGCAAACTGGGCGTCGGCCCCGCCGCCCTGTTCTCCACCCTGGGCCGCACCGCCGCCCGCGGCATCGAGTGTCTGGTCACCGCCAACCAGATCCCGGTCTGGCTTGATGCCCTCGTGGGCAACGTCAAGAGCGGCGACACCGAGCTGTATACCCCCTGGAAAATGCCGGACGAAGCCGAAGGCGTGGGCTACGCCCAGGCTCCCCGCGGCGCTCTGTCGCACTGGATCAAGATCAAGAAGGGCAAGATCGAGAACTTCCAGCTCGTGGTGCCCTCCACCTGGAGCCTTGGCCCCCGCTGCGCCGCCGGCAAGCTCGGCCCCGTGGAAGAGGCCCTCATGGGCACCCCGATCTTCGACCCGACCCGTCCGGTCGAGATCCTGCGCACGGTCCACAGCTTCGACCCCTGCATCGCCTGCGGCGTGCACGTGCTCGACGCCAAAACCGGCAAGACCGCCAGCTTCAAGGTGTTGTAAACCGCATTAGCATCCTGTAAAGGACGGGAATCCGGATCGCCGGGTTCCCGTCCTTTTTCACAAAGCCCGGCTGAACAACGAAAGGGGCAGCATGACCGACCAAAGCAAACGCATCCTCGTCCTTGGCGTGGGCAACATCCTCTTCACCGACGAAGGCATTGGCGTGCGCGCGGCAGAAGAGCTGGAACGCCTGTACGATTTTTCCGCCAACGTCACGGTGATGGACGGCGGCACGCTGGGCACCCGGCTTATGGACCCCATTCTGAACTGCGAGCAGCTCATTGTGGTGGACGCCGTGCTGGGCGACGGCCCCGCCGGCAGCGTGTACCGCCTGACCGGCGAGGACCTGCGGAAAAGCCTGGCCTTCAAAGATTCCATGCACCAGACCGACCTGGTGGATACGCTCATCATGTGCGAGATTGTCGGCAACCGGCCCGAGGCCGTGATCATCGGCATGGAGCCGTTGGACTACCACACCATGGGACTGGAGCTTTCGCCCATTTCCAAAGAGCGGCAGGAGGCCCTGCTGGGCTTCGTGCTGGAAGAAATCGCCGCTGCTGGCGGCGCCTACGAAAAAAAGGCCATGCCCGGCCCCGCAAGACAGGCCGAAAGCCCGGCCCACCAGGAGTAACGCCATGTGCCTAGCCGTTCCCGCCGAAGTCATCGCCATTGAGGACCAGGTGGCCACCTGCCGCGTGGGCGAAGGCGACACCACCGTCACCGCCTCGCTCATGATCCTGGACGAGGAAATCAAGCTTGGCGACTTCCTCATCATCCACGCGGGCTTCGCCATTCGCAAGCTCGACCCCCTGGAGGCCCAGGAGACGCTCAAAATCCTGCGCGACGTGATGGCCGCGGCCGAAGAGGCAGGCATCAAGCAGGACTGCGTGCTCTAACCCCGCAAGACGCCGCGCCATGCTGAGGGCGCGAAAAAAGGGCCATGCGAACATCGTATCCGCATGGCCCTTTTGCGTGGTTCTTGTTTGGTTGACGAAAAGCGCTCGTCTCAGCTCACCGGGCTGCCGCGCCGGGGCTGGGGCTTTGCGGGCCGCCCGGACCAGTACGAGCCCTTGAACGCCAGCCGCCCCAGGGCGCAAAGCCCCAGCAGAAAGGCCAGGCCCAGGTGCGCCCAGTCCACCAGCATAACCGGCGCAGGCGTAAAGGCGATGCCCGGAAGATTCTTGAGCACGCGCACCGCGCCGGTGCCCACCAGCAGCAGCAACAGCAGCGCCCGCGTCCAGCCCAGGGCCGAAAGGCCGTGCTCGCGCCGCCACTCCAGCATCCAGCGGGTAACGACATAGCCCGCCAGGGCCAGAAGCCCCACCGCGCCCACGTAGTGCAGCTTGTGCGTCAGCCAGAAGTCCGCCAGCCAACCCAGGCCGGGCACGGTTGCAATGCGGTAGCGGCTGGCGATGGGCATTTGCATGGTGCCGGTGAGGGCCAGCAGCGAGACCAGGGCAACGTAGGCCCAGGCCACGCGGCGCGAGACCGGGCTTGAGCTGCGGGAAGCGCTCATTTGCCGCCTCCTTTGCCGGGTTTGGCGGCAGGTGTGTCGCTCGGCTTCTTGGGCTGCGGCTCCTCGGCAAAGCCCTTGCCGAACCCGGCCAGAAGCTCCGCCGTAGTTTCGCTTGGGGACTTTGGAGACCCTGCCGCCCGCCCCTTCGTCGAGGACGACGGGGAAGGCGGGGGCGCATCCGACTCTGCAAGCGGCGGCAATTGCGTTGGCGGAACAGGCGGCGCATCGTGCTGCGAAGGCCCGCCGCGTTCCAGCTTTGTCCCGCGCGGTTCCGCTCCCTTCGGTTTCGATGCTGTCGGTTTGGCGCCGTTCGCCCCCGCTGCGGCCTGGGGCTTGCCACCGCCGGAAAGGCGCGAACCCAGGCGCAGCACCCCGGCCACAATGCCCGCCACGGGCGCAAAGAGCGCGGCGTAGGCCAGCTTGTCCTCGTCGGCCATCATGTTGCGCACCGGGGAAAGGTGCGGCTTGCCCGCGCCGGTCACCACAGCCGCGTCCAGGGTGTCAAAGGGCACGGGCGAAACATAAAGCGAGTTGGTGCCGCCGTTTTCCGTCTCGCCGTACACAAAGCCACCCATGTTGCGCGCCAGGGCGTGGGCCTTGGCCACAATCTCGCTGCGCGGGCCTATCTCCTGCACGCCGAAGGGGCAGGCCTCGATGCAGGCGGGCGTGCCTCCGGCCGCCACGCGGTCGGCGCAGCGGTCGCACTTGTACATCACCCCGTTGCCGCCAAAGCGCGGCACGAGCTTGAGGTACAGGCCGACGCCCGTTTGGCGCATGGGAATTTCCCAGGGGCACACGGTTTTGCACTTGGCTCCGCCCAGGCAGATCTGGTCGTCGATGCGCACGATGCCGTTGGGCTCCCGCGCGGCCACGCCCCAGGGGCACAGGTTGGCGCAGGGCGGGTTCTGGCAGTGCATGCAGCGGCGGGGAATGTGGATTTCAAAGCGCTCGCCCTGGTACTGGCCGCGCGCGGTTTGCAGGCACAGCCAGTTGTAGGGCGTCAGCCGCTCGGTCACGTGGCGCCGGGTGGACCAGTCCTCGGCCTTCACCGTGGACGGGAACATGGGCGGAAAGGGCTTCTTCGGCTCTGGAAACTTGTGGGCGTTGGCCTCGCGGCAGGCCTCCACGCAGGCTCCGCAGCCCACGCACTTGGAAAGGTCGTGCAGGGTGGCCAGCTCTTCTTCCTGCTTCGCCGCCTTGCCCCCTGCCCCGTCATCGGCCTGGGCCGCACCGGGCAGCAGCAGCCCCAGCCCGGCCGCGCCAAAGGAGGTCAGAAATTGTCTGCGGGAAATGCCAGTTTTTCGGGTCGGGTCGTCAGTCACCGGGGGGCTCCGCTTTTCGTTGATTCTTTGCCGCGAAGGAAGAGTATAATCCTTTCGCTTCGGTTGGCAACCCGGCTTGGCCGCGCATTGTGCGGCCCTTGCGGTATGACATTAATGTCAAGAGCCCCTGCGCCCTTACTGGACAACAGCAGCGAATCCGGGTAGGCAGCCCATTGGAATGCGGGGCCTCGCGCCACACGCCGCAGAAGAATCTTCGCCACCCCAGGCACAAGCACACCGGCGCATGGACGGACACGGACGGATTACGAGCATGACCAAGACCGCACAACTCATCCTCGACGGCAAGACCTACGAGCTGCCCATCGTCGAGGGCACCCTGGGCGACCGCGCCCTGGACATCACGCGCCTGCGCTCGCAGACGGGCTGCGTGACCTTTGACCCCGGCTACATGAACACCGGCCCCTGCAAAAGCGCCATCACCTTTGTGGACGGCGAGAAGGGCATTCTGCGCTACCGGGGCTACCCCATAGACCAGATCGCCGAGCGCGGCTCGTTCACCGAAACGGCCTGGCTGCTTATCTTTGGCGAGCTGCCCACGCGCGACCAGCTCTCCCGCTTTTCCGCAGGTCTGTGCGCCGAGGAACTGCTGCACGAGGACGTGAAGCACCACTTCGAGGGCTTTCCGCCCAACGGGCACCCCATGGCCATGCTCTCGGCCATCGTCAATTCGCTGGGCTGCTACCACCACGACCTGCTGGAGATTGAGAGCAAGGGCGAGTTCTACCTCGCGGCCTCCAAAATCATCAGCAAGGTGCGCACCATCGCCGCCTTCAGCTATCGCAAGAGCATGGGCCTGCCGTTCATGTATCCCAACCCGGCGCTCAGCTATTGCCGCAATTTCCTGCACATGATGTTCTCCATTCCGCACAAGCACTACGATCCCTCGCCCGAGGCCGTGCGGGCGCTCTCGCTCTTTTTGGTGCTGCACGCAGACCACGAGCAGAACTGCTCCACCTCNNTCCACGGTGCGCATGGTGGGCTCCAGCCAGGCCAACCTGTTCGCCTCAGTGTCCGCTGGAATTTGCGCCTTGTGGGGCCGCCTGCACGGCGGAGCCAACGCGGGCGTGGTGGAGATGCTGGAGCAGATCCGCGACGGCAAGCGCTCCCCGCGCGAGGTGCTGGAACTGGCCAAGCAGAAGAAGTTCCGGCTCATGGGCTTTGGCCACCGCATCTACAAAAGCTACGACCCGCGCGCGGTGATTTTGAAGAAGGCGGCCCACGAGCTGCTGCTCAAAATGGGCAAGCTCGACCCGCTCATGGACATCTCCATGGAGTTGGAGAGCCTGGCCCTGAACGATCCCTACTTTGTGGAGCGCAAGCTGTACCCCAACGTGGACTTCTACTCCGGCATCATTCTGCGCGCGCTGAACATTCCGGTGCAGATGTTCCCGGTGATGTTCGCCATTGGCCGCATGCCCGGCTGGATCGCCCATTGGTTTGAGGAACACCAGCAGCCCGGCAGCAAAATCCACCGCCCCCGGCAGGTTTTCGTCGGCCACCCCCTGCGCGACTATGTGCCCATTGACGAGCGGCAGCCGGGCTAAACACAACCCAAAAGCGCGCACCTCGAAAAAAAACCGCACCCGCAGGCAAAAAACGCTTGCCAAGAATGCGCGATGCGGCTAAATGCTTCCTTCGCAACGACGGAACGGCGCAAGCCGACCGGACAATGCCGAAGTGGTGGAATTGGTAGA
>DIVX01000096.1 GCA_002422505.1 Desulfovibrio sp. UBA6121 | reverse complement strand
CGAAATCGGCGCGCGCATGGAGGGCATCCCCGTGCTCATGGAGCGCGACAAGATGGGCTGCACCAACGCCCAGTTCGTGTTCGGCTGGAAGGCTCTGGACGAGGGCGAAGTGAAGAGCCACATGAAGTACTGCATCGACGCCGACCAGGCCAAGCGCTTTGTGGAAACAAAGCCCCGCCTGCCCGAAGGCAAGCTGCTGGCCGTGGCCGTAAGCCCGCTGGCCATGGCCGTGGGCACCCCGGACGTGGTGCACTTCTACTGCGACAACATGCAGGCCTACCACATCGTGGATGACTGGATGGCCACCCAGAACGTGCACCCCTTCCGCCCGTCTTTGTGCATGAACTCCGCTGCTTGCGGCGGCAGCGTCACCTGCTTCAACACGAGCCAGGCCAACATCTCCCTGGCGTGCAGCGGCAGCTACAACGCCGGCAAGACCGAACGCGGCGAAATCAACGTGTTCATCCCCGGTGCGCACATGGAGGCCATTGCCGCACGCCTGGCCAAGCGCGTGACCGAAAAGGGCGGCGCGTCCATCACCCGCCTGGGAGAGCCTTTCCCCGGCGCGGACATCTGCAAGAACTGTCCGCTCATCGTGTTCAAGAAAGAGGGCGAGGCCTAGCCGCGCAAGCCCCCCGGCAAAGCACAAGGGCCGGGCCTCCAGCAGGAGGCCCGGCCCTTTTCATTCAGCGGTCGTAGTGGGGGGGGGCTATTCCGGGGCCTGGCGGCCCTTGCCGTCCTCAGGACGCTCGCCGGGCTTGCCGTCGCGCGGGGGGCGCTTGCCTTCGCCGTCCTTGGACTTTTCGCCACGGGGCGGACGCTTGCCCTCATCGCCCTGGGCCTTGTCGCCATGGGGCGGGCGCTTGCCGTCGTCGTCCTTGCGCTTCTCACCACGCGGAGGACGCTTGCCGTCGTCATCTTTGCGCTTCTCGCCACGGGGCGGGCGCTTGCCCTCGGCATCTTTCTGCATCTCGCCATGGGGCGGGCGCTTTCCTTCGGGCGTGTCGGAATCCTGGGCGAAAGCGCCCAGGGGCAGCAAAGAAAGCCCAACAATCACGGCAAGGCTCGCCTTCAAATGTTTCATCTGATTCCTCCATGAATTCGCGAAAGAATAGTGGCCAAACCGCGCACGGAAACCTCCGTCGTGCGGCATATACCAAGACGCTCCCCAGGCAGCCCAGGTTACGCGGCGCGGCCTCTTTCCGCGCCGCCTTGACGCAGGCCCGGAAAGCAGACAAAATTCCTGCAAATGTACAGGGAGGAACCGCCGTGGCGTTCCGCAGAAAGAAAATCTCCGTCATCGGCGCCGGGCAGGTGGGCGCCACTTGCGCGCTCATGCTGGCCAGCCGCGGCGTGGGCGATGTGGTCCTGCTCGACATCAACCAGGGCGCGGCCCAGGGCAAGGCGCTGGACATACTGCAAACTGCCGCGGTGCAGCTTTTTGATTCCCAGGTGGCAGGCACGGCGGACTGGGCCGACACCGCCGGCTCCGACGTGGTGGTGCTTACGGCGGGTTCGCCGCGCAGGCCCGGCCTGACGCGCGACGACCTGCTCTCCATCAACGCCCGCGTGGTGGCCGCCTGCTGCCGCGAAATGCGGGAACGCTCGCCCCAGGCCGTGGTCATTGTGGTAACCAACCCGCTGGACGCCATGTGCTTTGTGGCCAAGCGCGAGCTGGCCTTCCCGCGCCAGCGCGTGCTGGGCATGGCGGGCGTGCTCGACAGCGCCCGCTTCCGCACCTTTGTGGCTCTGGAGCTTTCCGTCAGCGTGCGCGACGTGCAGGCCCTGGTCATGGGCGGCCACGGCGACAGCATGGTGCCCATGCCCCGGCACTGCTTCGTGGGCGGCGTGCCCCTCACCGAGCTGCTGCCCCAGGAGCGCATTGCCGCGCTGGTGGAGCGCGCACGGCGCGGCGGCGACGAAATAGTGAAGCTGCTGGAAACCGGCTCCGCCTTCTACGCCCCCGCCGCCAGCGTGGTGCACATGGCCGAGGCCGTGCTGCTGGACCAGCGCCGGGTGCTGCCCTGCGCGGCGGAGCTGAACGGCGAGTTCGGCGTGCACGGCCTGTTCGTCGGCGTGCCCTGCGTGCTTGCCGGGGGCGGCCTGGAAAGCGTGTGCGACATCGCCCTAGACGAGGCCGAGCGCGCGGCCTTTGAGCATTCCGTTGGCCGCGTGCGCGCCCTGGTGGACGACCTGGCGCGGCTGGGGCTGTAGGCGCATGCTGCGGCGTTTCGCCCTGTGCCTGGCCCTTTTGGCCCTGTGTGTTTCGGCCCTGCCCACAGCCCAGGCCCAGGCCGAAAAGCCGCGCAAGAACGTGCTGGTGCTCAATTCCTACCACGACGGTTACGCCTGGTCCGACGAAATAGTAAGCGGCATGCGCAGCTTTTTCTCCGGGACGCAGTTCTTGGTTGATTTGCAGATAGAGTACCTGGACACCAAGCGCTTCGCCACGCCGGAACGCGCCCGCGCATTGTACGAATTCTACCGCGACAAATTCAAGGAATCGGAGTTCGACCTCGTCATCGCCAACGACGACTTCGCCTACAACTTCGTGCTGGAGTATCAGGACCGCCTGTTTCCCGGCCTGCCCGTAGTCTTCTGCGGCGTCAACGACTTCAACCCCGCCAAGCTGGCGGGCAAGACAAACATCACCGGGCTGGTGGAAAACGTGGACTTCGAGGCCACCCTGCGCCTGGCCGCGCGCCTGCACCCGGACGCGAACCACATGATCGTCATCGGCGACCGCTCGGTTACGGGCATGGCCATCCAGGGCCAGTTGCGCAAGGTCGCGCCCCGGCTCAAGGGCCTGCTGGATTTCGAATACTGGGACGACCTGCCCCTTTCCACCATGCTCGACAGGCTGCACGCCGTGCCCCAGAACACCCTGATTTTCGTCATTCCCATGTACCTGGAGCACGAGGGCAAGCTGTACGCGGCGGACGAGGTGCTGGAGATCGTTTCGGCCAATGTTTCGCTGCCGGTGTACAGCTGCTGGCGCTTTCTGCTCAACCACGGCTGCGTGGGCGGCAAGCTGCACAGCGGCGTGGACCATGGCCGCATGGCCGGCAGCCTGGCCCTGCGCATCCTGGCCGGGGCCAACGCGGGCAGCATTCCGGTCATGGAGCGCTTCGACGACCCCTACGCCTTTGACTACAACGTGCTGCGCAAGCTGGACATCCACCTGGACCAGCTGCCCTCCGGCGCGGAGATCATCAACGAGCCCTACCGCTTCTACACCATCGACAAGGGCCTGTTCTGGACCATCATGGTCAGCCTGGCCAGCCTGGTGTTCATCCTGGTGCTGCTCGTCACCAGCATCATCCAGCGCAGGCGCATTCAGGAGCGCGTCAACGACCAGCTCTCCTTCCTCAAAATCCTCATGGACGCCATACCCCTGCCGCTGTATTCCCTTACGCGCCTGGGCCTGTTTCAGGACTGCAACAAGGCCTTCAAGCATCTCTTCGGGGTCAGCCTGGCCGAGATTCAGGGCAAAGCGCCGGAGGACATCCCGGCCATCGGCGCGGCGGACCTGCGCGACGCCGTGGACAAGGAGCTGCTCTCCTCCGCCGGGGTGCGCATGTACGAATCCGTGCTGCGCCTGCCCGGGCACGACAACCGCGCCGTCATGCTCAGCAAGGCCACCTACCTGAACGCCAAGGGCGAGATTCTGGGCCTGGTGGGTGTTTTGAACGACATTTCCGGCCTCAAGCGCGCGCAGGAGGAACTGCGCCAGGCCGAGGAGAAATACCGCGGCATCTTTGAGAACTCGGTGCTGGGCATTTTTCGCGCCGCGCCGGAAGGCCGCCTGCAGGACGCCAACCACGCCCTGGTGGAGATGCTCGGCTTCGCCAGCCTGGAAGCCCTGCTGGCCACCGGCTCGGACTTTCTTTCCGGCAGCGAGGACGGCGCGCCGCATTGGCTCTCCGCCGCCACCGGGCCCGGCGGCGTGGCCACCTACCGGCGCGAGTTCGTCCGGCCCGATGCGCGCCGCATCACCACTTTTCTGCACATACGCGCCGTGGCCGGGCCAGACGGCGGGCTGGCCGCCTACGAAGGCGTGGTGGAGGACATCACCCAGCGCGAAAACGCCGAACGCGCCCTTTCTGAAAGCGAGCGCATGCTCCAGCTCGTGCTCGACACCATTCCCCAGCTAGTGAGCTGGAAGGACCGCGACCTGCGCTACCTGGGCGTGAACCGCTCCTTCGTGTCCTTCTTCGGCCTGGAGGACGCCCGCCGCGTGCTGGGCCACACCGACGAGGAACTCTTCGCCGGGCGCGACTCCACCCAAAGCGCTCTGGTCAACGACCGCATGGTGGTGGACCTGAACCAGGCCCAGTACCGCGCCGCCTGGAACGCGGAGGACGGCTTCGGCAGGCCCGTGCTGCTTGAAGTTTCGCGCGTGCCCCTGCACGACGCCACGGGCCAGGTGGTGGGCCTTTTGTGCGCGGCGGAGGACGTGACCGAAAAAAACAACCTGGAGCGCCAGCTGCTGCAATCGCAAAAAATGGAGGCCATCGGCACCCTGGCGGGCGGCATTGCGCACGACTTCAACAACATCCTCACCAGCATAATCAACAGCGCCGAACTGGCCCTCATGGACGCCCAGGAAGGCAGCGACATGGCCAGCGACCTGCTGCGCGTGCTGCGCGCAGGCCAGCGCGGCAGCCAGTTGGTGCGGCAAATCCTGGCCTTCAGCCGCCCCTCCCAGGCGGGCTTCCAGTACGTCAACGTGGCCGATGTGGCCCGCGAGACCTTGAGCCTGCTCTCGGCCTCGCTGCCGCGCAACATCCGCGTGCGCAACGAGATCACCCAGGACCCCGCCCTGGCCCTGGCCGACCCCATCCAACTGCACCAGGTGTTTCTGAACCTGTGCACCAACGCCTTCCAGGCCATGCGCGAAACCGGCGGCGACCTGCTCTTGACCCTGCACGGCGAAGACCTGGACGCCCAGACCGCCGAAGGGCTCTCCCTGCCGGCCGGCCGCTACCTGCACCTTTGCATCACCGATACCGGCCCAGGCATCGACCAGGAAATACTGGACAAAATATTTGACCCCTTCTTCACCACCAAGGGCAAGGCCGAGGGCACCGGCCTGGGCCTGGCCGTGGTGCACGGCATAATAAAGGCGCACAAGGGCGCGGTGGCCGTCGTAAGCACCCCGTGGGAACGCACCAGCTTCGACATCTATCTGCCCCACTACGAGCGCATCAGCCGCGAGGACGAAGGCCTGCCCGAGCAGGTGCGCCGCGGCCAGGGGCGCATTCTCTTCGTGGAGGACGACCAGGACCAGTTGGCCACCATTCCGCGCGTGCTGGGCAAGCTGGGCTACGAAGTGACCGCCCGCGCCAGCGCGCCCGAGGCCCTGCGCGCCCTCGACGAGAACCCCGGCGGCTTCGACGCCGTGCTCACCGACTTCGACATGCCGCAAGTCAACGGCGTCGAATTCGCCCGGCGCATTCTGGCGCAGCACCCCGGCCTGCCGGTCATCATGATCTCTGGCCGCCTGCACACCGGCGACATTCCGCCCGACCTGCCGCCGAACATCCTGCGCGTGCTGGCCAAGCCC
Organism: Desulfovibrio sp. UBA6121; assembly: GCA_002422505.1. GTDB lineage: Bacteria > Desulfobacterota > Desulfovibrionia > Desulfovibrionales > Desulfovibrionaceae > Humidesulfovibrio. Next base: position 8,290 of record DIVX01000096.1, on the reverse strand, counting down.
TACAGCCAGGCCGCCATTTCCGAGGCCCTGCGCGAGATTTTGAGCATGGGCTGAGGCCAGCAGCGCGTGCCACCTGCGCAACGCAGAGCACACAAGGGGCGTCGCCCCTACGGAAGAAACGCCTCCCCCCCTTGCCGTCAAACTCCAGCCCTCCAGAAACATGAGGGCGCACAAAGCTTCCCCCGGTTCAGAGCGGGGCGCGCTCTGCTTCGCCCCCAGCTGCGAGTGAGATCAGGCGGGATCCAACAGGCGAGCGGCAGAAATCTCGTCTCCAGGCCCCCCCTGTTCTGAATTTGTGCCGCAGGACCGTCTTTGCACCAGGCTCGGCATGTCGTTACGTGAAGCGCGCAGCTCCGTCAGGGCGTTCTGTACGAACGGGCGGGCGTGTGGCTCGGCCAACGGCTTGTGAAGCCGTGATTCCGCAGCGTTTTTTCAGTCCCATCCGCAAGGCGAGTCCTGGAAGATGAGTCCTGTTTTCTGGGACCAGGCCTGGCGCGCAGGCCCGCCTTTCTCAACTAGTGCTGTCATTCCGGCCTGCTGCGTTTTTCCTCTTCCTGGTACGATTATTGACTATGCCCAGCCATGAGCACGCCGGACATGCCCCTGCGCGCATTGCGCGACCTTGCCGACACGGCCCTCGCCGGCGGAAAGAATTTGAACGAGCTGACCGCTTCGTTCGACGGGCTTGCCCGGAATCTTGCGCACCCAGCCGCCTTGCTGGACGCAGGCATGGTGTTTCTCGCCCTGAACCGCCCGTACGCGCGCATGGTGGGGCTGCCGCCCTCGGCCATCGTGGGCAAGGACTATGCGAAAGTACACCGCAACACGCAGGACATGTTGCATATCCTTCAGTGCAATGAGCAAAGCGGAATGTGCGACACGGAGCTTCTGGAGCCGGTGGCGGTTGACGGCGAAGCGGTGTACCGCAGGCGCTCCGTCGCCCCCATCAGAAACGCCGAGACCCTGATGCTGGCCATGCTGGTGGAATACCACAACGACACCGCGCCCGCGCGCGACGCTTAGGACCGAGGAGAGCCGGACATGGCGGTTATGGATTCGTTGCCCGCAGAGTGCCGGGGCGTTGATTTCGACAGAGCGCTGGAACAACTGCCGCCCCACATGGGAGAACGGTTTCTTTTCGCTGGAGAACAGCGCCTGCGCGAATTGGAGCAGGCCATGGCGCGCGGCGACGCCGCAGCCGTTATGGACGCCGCCCACTCCCTGGCCAGCCTTACCGGGCTGCTGCACATCCAGGCGCTGGCGACCTATGCCCAGGAAATATACGCCGCAGCGCAGCGGGGCGACCTGGGCGCGGCGCGGCATGCGCACGAGCGGCTGGGTATTGTCATGGGCTGGGCGCTGGGCCAGGTGCGTGCGCCGGGTCAGGCCAACGCAGAGGGCTGAGATTTGCCTGATTCCCTGCACTTGGGGTACGAATGCCTGGGAGACCGCTCCCCCTTCCGGCCAGATCATAACCCAAGACATATGCGAGGCGACCGGTGATCAAGGTCCTTATCGTGGATGACGATGATTTTTTTGCGCAACTGCTGGCGGCCATGCTTGCAGGCCCGGACGTTGAGGCCCTTGTGGCCAGGGACATGGCCCAGGCCAGGGCTGAGCTCGATGAATCCGACTTCGACGTCGTCTTTCTTGATGTGCGGCTGCCGGACGGCAACGGGCTTGACCTGATCCCGTGCGTCAAGCAGCAGGTCTCGGCCCCGGAGCTCATCATCATGACCGGCCTGGGCGATCCAGACGGAGCGGAACTGGCCGTGCGCAACGGGGCCTGGGATTACATCCAGAAGACCGGCTCACCAGAGGGCTTGCAGCTCTCGTTCAAGCGGGCCCTTGATTTTCGGCGCAACAAGCAGGTTGCGCGGCCAGTGGAGCGGCGCGGCATCGTGGGCGAAAGCCCGCGCCTGGCGGAGGTTGTCGGCCAGATGGCCCGGGCCGCGCGCAGTTCGGCCAATGTGCTCATTCTGGGCGAAACAGGCACCGGCAAGGAGGTTTTCGCCAGGGCTGTGCACGCCAACAGCCCACGCCGCGGCAAGAACTACGTGGTGGTGGACTGCGCATCGCTGCAGGAGGCGCTGGTCGGCAGCGATCTCTTCGGGCACCGCAAGGGCGCCTTCACCGGGGCCGTTTCGGACAAGGCGGGCGTGCTCCAACGCGCTGATGGCGGCACGCTGTTTCTGGATGAAATCAGCGAGCTTTCCCTGGAATTGCAGAAGAGCTTCTTGCGCCTGCTGGAAACCCGCACCTTTCGGCCCCTGGGCGACACCCGCGAGGTGCGCCTTGATTTCCGGCTGGTGTGCGCCAGCAATAAAAGCCTGGCCGACATGGTGGAGGCGGGCACCTTCCGCGAGGACCTGTTCTACCGCATCCGCGCGGCGGTGCTGCGGCTGCCGCCCCTGCGCGAAATGAAGGAAGACGTGCTGGCCATTGCCCAGCACCACCTTGAACGCATCTGCCGGGACAGCCGCCTGGGCCCCAAAACGTTCTCCGGGGAGCTCAAGGCCTTCCTGAGGGAATATGCGTGGCCAGGAAACGTGCGCGAACTCATCCACGTTCTGGAGGCCATGGTGGCCAGCGCCCCGGACGAGGAAATGCTTCTGCCCGCGCATTTGCCGCAGGAGCTGCGCATCCAGTTGCTGCGCGCCCGCGTGGGGCGCACAAGCCAGTCGGGCGCGCTCCTCGTTCCAGGGCAGCAGCAGGGGCCGCTGGCCAACTGGAGCGATTACAAGAAGCAGGAGCAGGAACGGGTGGAGGCGGCCTATCTGGACGGGCTCATCCAGGCCAGCCAGGGAGAGCTCAAGCAGGCGCTGCACATTTCCGGGCTCAGCCCCTCGCGCCTGTATGGGCTGCTCAACAAATACGGACGCAGCCTTGGGGGGGCGAGCCGCAGCCAGCGGCAGCACCGGACCGGGCCGGGAAAGACGGAGGAAGAGAGCCGATGACCGGAAGCGCAGCCGGGCGCCCTGCACCTGAGGGTGCGCCAGAAACGGAATTTCCCCTTTCGGGGGCAAGAGCGTGCCGCCTAAGCTTGCGTCTTCAGGCCGGACGAATCGGAAAGAGCAAATCATCTGGACTGCGGCGCGGGGGGTATGTGGTGGCTCCTGCGCAGCCTTCAGGCCCATGCTGATGACGTCCGGGTGCCCTGTGCAAGGAGCCGCGCATTCTTCCTGCGCGCGCTTCGTCTCCCAAAGCCTCCGGTGTTCCGCCAGGACCGCCGGAGGCCCGCGGAGGTCTTACTGCCCCGTATCCGAGGCTTGGAGCCCACTGTGAGAAATGCCTTTTTCAGCTCGCTGCGCAACAGCCTCATCACCCTCGTTCTGCTTGCGGTGCTGCCGGCCCTTGGCGTTATTTTGCACGCCAGCCTGGAAAACCGCACCCAGGCCATACGGGCGGCCGAGGCCGAGGCGCTGCGCGTGGCGCAGTTTCTCGCCCGGGAACAGCAGCTCATCACCATGCGCGCAGAACAACTGCTTACCCTGCTGGCCCAAATGCCCCAGGTGCAGGCGCAGGATGGCCCAGGCACCCGCGCCATTTTGCGCAGACTCAAAAAGCGCAACTCCGTCTTCAGCAACATTGTGGCGCTTGATTCCCAGGGCAGGGTGTTCGCCTCCGCCACGGCGCACGGGCGCCCGTTCGAAAGCAACGGCGGGCGCAGTTTCACCGCCGCCCTTACGAGCGGCGAATTCACCGTGGGCGAATACGACCTGGGCTTGCGGGGCGGGGCGCAGGAGCAGCAGATTGAATACGCCTACCCCATCACCGGGGCCGACGGCCAGATTACGGGGGGGCTCGTCACCGCCCTAAGCCCGGACAGATACGAACAGGTTTTCAACGTGGCCTCGCTGCCGCGCGGCTCCGTGCTTTCCATTGCCGATCTCACCGGCACGCGCATTTACCGCTACCCCATGGCCGACGACACCAGCCCGGCGGGGCGCAAGCTCGTCATGGAGCTGTGGGACGTCATCAGCGGGCCGCAGGATATGGGCACGGCCACAGTGACCCAGGCCGACGGCATCCGGCGCATCGTTGCCTATGTGCAGCTGCGCCTGCGGCCAGAGGACAAGCCCTACCTCTACATTTCCGTCGGCATTCCAGAAAAGCAGGCCCTGGCCAGCGCCATAGACACCCTGCGCCGCGACCTGCTCCTGCTGGCTGGCGCGGCCCTACTGGCCATCCTGGTGGCCTGGGGGGTGGGCGGCATCGTCATCAGCCGTCCGGTGGAGCGCTTAACCGGCGTGGCCCGCCGTCTGGGCCGCGGCGAAATGGACGCCAGGAGCGGCGATCCGGAAAGCTTCGGGGAATTGGCCCTGCTGGCCCAAACCCTGGATCACATGGCTGACGCCCTCTCAGAGGACATTGCCGCGCGCGAGGCCGTCGAAATGGAACTGCGCAAGAGCGAGGCCCTGCTGCGCATGATTCTTGAGGCGCTGCCCGTGGGCGTGTGGATGTCCGACCCTGCAGGGCGCATCCTCTACGCCAACCACGCCAGCCGCACCATTTGGAGCGCCGGCCGCGACGGCCTGCCCGACCTGGAAACGGGCTTTCTGGCCTGGCGCCATGGCTCGGGAGAGGTTCTCCGCTACGAAAATTTCATCCTGGCCCAAGCCATTGCAGGGGTGGAGCCTTTGCCCGCCTCGCAGGTGGTGGAAATAGAAGACCCGCACGCAACGGGCCGCATGGTGGTCAACTGCTCGGCCATCCGCATCCGTGGCGAGGGCGCTGCCCTCCTCGCGGTCATCATCGTGCTTGAGGACATTACCGAACGCACCCAGCGCGAGCAGGCCAGGGAGAGCGTGGAGCACATTCTGCGCCACGATCTGCGCAGCCCGCTGATCGGCTTCGCCAGCCTGCCGCAGTTGTTGCTGCGCCAGCAGAACCTCACGGAAGAACAACGCGGCTGGATCACCCGGCTTCAGGCCTCGGCCAACGGAATGCTGCGCATCATCGACGCCTACTTGAAGCTCTCGCGCATTGAGCGCGGCAGCCTGGCCCTGGAGCCAGTGGAAACGGACCTGCTGCGCCTGACCCAGGAGGTTCGCGCAAGCCTGGCGCTCTTGCCGCAATGCTCCGGGAAGCATGTGCTTCTGACCCTGAACGGCGCGCCGACCACTGCGGAGCAAACTTTGCCGTGCTCCTGCGAGCTGACGCTTGTGGCCACCATGCTGTCCAACCTCATCAAGAACGCCCTGGAAGCCTCGCCCGAGGGCGGCATCGTCGAGGTCTCCCTGCATGATCTCGGCGAAGCCGTGTGCTTCAGCATTCGCAACGATGGCGAGGTGCCACGGGCCATTCGCCAAAGATTCTTCGAAAAATACGTCACCGCCGGAAAAGTCGGCGGCACCGGCTTGGGCGCATACTCCGCCAGACGAATTGCCGAATTTCATGGCGGCAGCACCACGCTCGACTGTTCCACGCCCGGACAAACGGTGGTGCACGTTGTGCTGCCCAAGGTCCATCCGGGGGCGGCCGCATGAGGCACGCAAAAGAAATGCACGCAATGCGGTTGTTCGTCTTGCTGCTGGGACTTGTCTTGTTCGTGCTTTGCGATGCAGTCGAGGGCGCGGAGACGGCTGACTTCCGGGCCACGGCGAGCGCCACCGCACAGACGAAGGCCCTTGAATGCGCGACAAGCAACGCAACGGACAATGCGACGGCCAGTCCTTCAGCCCCCCGTCCGGGCTCGCGCTGGGTCGAGCCGCGCTCGGGCATCGCCTTCCGGTGGGTTCCGCAAGGCTGCTTCAGCATGGGAAGCCCAGACGCCGAGGCCGAGCGCGGCCCAGACGAGGGGCCGCAGCACGAGGTGTGTCTTTCCGGGTTCTGGATGGGCGAAACCGAGGTGACCCAGGGCCAGTGGGCGGCCCTCATGGGCTCCAACCCTTCGCTCATCAAAAATGGCGAGGCCTACCCCGTGGACATGGTTTCCTGGGAGATGGCCCAGGAGTTCGTGGCGGCCCTGAACGTAGCCAGCGGCGGCGCGTTCCGCCTGCCCACAGAGGCCGAGTGGGAATACGCCTGCCGGGCCGGAACCTCCACGCGCTTCTTCTTCGGCGAAGAAATCATCCACGATCAGGCCAGCTTCGACAAGCGTTTCAGCCTGCCTGCGGAACCGCTGGCCCCACGGCGCAAAGCAAAGAAGAAAAAGAAGCTCCCCGCCAAGCGCGTGGTGCGCACCTGGCCCAACATGCACACCAGCGTTGTGGCCAGCTTTCCGGCCAATGCGTATGGCCTGCACGACATGCACGGCAATCTTTGGGAGTGGTGCCAGGATGTGTACGACCGGGATTATTACCGCCGCTCCCCGCACGAGAACCCCCGTTGCGAGGGCGAAGGAACTTCGCGCGTGCTGCGCGGCGGCTCCTGGGTGACCAAGAGTGAAGCCCTGCGCTCGGCCAATCGCAGCCGTGGCTGGCCGGATATGCGCACGGCGTTCTATGGACTGCGCGTTGTGCGCTCCGCCCAGGGCGCGGAGGCTCCTCAAATCTCCCGTTGACGCGCGTCCTCCGGCACGCGCGCGTCACCTCCCCCGCCGCTGGCACACAGTCTGCAAAACGGGCTGTGTGCCAGCGGTTCATCCCGTCATCGCAAGCAGTTGCGCGCGCTTTTCTTGCAGCTTCGGAACCCTGTTCCCGGAAAACAGGAATGTTCCGCGTTCAGGTGGCGCAGCTCCTCTTTGAACCGCGTTGCAACAGGAGCACCCCATGCCGACGCTGACCAACGCCATTGAAACGTATTTCCTTGTCTGGGCGCCATACCTCGCTTTCGCCCTGGGCGGCTTGCTGGCGCACGCGCTGGCCTTGCGCGCGGCAAGGCGCGTGCTGCGCGCCTCCGGCGACCCCTTCTGGGGCGAAGCCCTCCGGCAGCTCTGTGCGCCAACCCGGCTGGCGGCGGTGCTGCTGGCCCTGCAACTGTCCAGGGTCACGCGGGCCCTGCCCGAGCCCTTCAGGCCCCTCGTCCAAGATCTTTACGCCTTGGCCTGGACTGCCGCCCTGGCCTGGCTTGCCGTGGCCCTTGGAGGCGCGCTGGGCCAATGGATGCAGCGCAACTACGACATCAGCAGCGCGGACAATCTCGAGGCGCGCAAAACGCTCACCAAAATCAGGATGTTCCGGCGCATCTTCACGCTGTTCGTCCTTGTGCTGGCGCTGGCTTCGGCGCTCATGGTCTTCGACGCCACGCGCAGCATCGGCGCCAGCGTTTTGGCCTCGGCAGGCATTGCCGGGGCGGTGGCCGGCTTGTCATCCCAGAAGTTCCTCGGCGCGGTCCTGGCCGGGGTGCAAATCGCCATCGCGCAGCCCATCCGGCTGGACGACGTGGTGGTGGTGGAAGGCGAATGGGGCCGGGTGGAGGAGATCACCCTGACCTACGTGGTGGTGCGCATCTGGGACCAGCGCCGGCTCATGGTGCCGGTGACCTATTTCCTGGACAAGCCCGTCCAGAACTGGACGCGGGCCTCGGCCGAAATCCTGGGCACCGTGCTCCTGCACGTGGACTACCGCGCGCCGGTGCCGGCCATCCGCGGCGAACTGGAGCGCCTCTGCCGCGAGGAGGCCGGGGATCTCTGGGACGGCCGGGTCTGCGGCCTGCAGGTCGTGGAGGCCGGGCCCGCGGCGCTGCAACTGCGCGCCCTGGTCAGTTCGGCCGACTCCAGCCGCAACTGGGACCTGCGCTGCCTGGTGCGCGAACGCCTGGTGGACTTCCTGCGCCGCCATCACTCCGAATCCCTGCCCAGGGCCCGCGTGCATTTCACGCAGGACGTCCCGGGCCCTCCCGAGGAATAGACACATGAGCAAGCAGACGCCTGAGAACCTGGACCCCACCTGGTACAAGGACGCCGTGATCTACGAGGTCCACGTGCGTTCGTTCTTCGACAGCAGCCAGAACGGGCACGGCGACTTCCGGGGGCTCACGGAAAAACTCGACTACCTCCAGGACCTGGGCATCAACACCCTCTGGCTCCTGCCCTTTTATCCCTCCCCGTTGCGCGACGACGGCTACGACATCGCGGACTACTGCGACATCCACAAGGACTTCGGCACCCTGGCCGACTTCCGGGCCCTGCTCCGCGAGGCCCACAGCCGGGGCATCCGGATCATCACCGAGCTGGTGCTCAACCACACCTCGGACCAGCACGCCTGGTTCCTGCGGGCCCGCCGGGCCAAGCCCGGCTCGGCCGCGCGCAACTTCTACGTCTGGAGCGATTCGCCCGAGAAGTACGCGGGCACCCGGATCATCTTCAAGGACTTCGAGCACTCCAACTGGACCTGGGACCCGGTGG
>DIVX01000008.1 GCA_002422505.1 Desulfovibrio sp. UBA6121 | reverse complement strand
AGATGCCTTTTTGCAGTGGAGTCATTTATGCTTACAGAGAGCTTAAAAACCAGCGGACTTGATTTCATTTTTAAGGGTGGCACGTCCTTATCTCTAATTACAGGAAACCTAAGCCGGTTCTCTATCGATGTTGATATTGTCGTTTCTACTGGTTCCGTTCTGACTCCTTATTTTAAGCATATAATAGGCCAGGGAGTATTCACGAGATACGAAGAAGATGTCCGTGCAAGTGACATACCTGTAAAACATTTCAAATTTTTCTTTGTCTCCTCGTCTGGCAACGAGAAGAACATCCTTATTGATGTTCTCTTCGAGGAAGATCCTTACCCACATACCATCGAGAAACCAATTATTTCTCCTATACTGCAGGTTACAGGTGATCCTATTACAGTAACCTGCCCTACTTTGGAGTGTTTACATGGGGATAAATTGACCGCTTTTGCTCCACACACAACGGGAGTTCAATTCAACAAAGACAAGGAGCTCGAGATTATAAAACAGCTTTTTGATGTGGCGACACTGTTTGATTATGTAATACAGGTTGATGGAGCTTTAAGCGGTGTCTTTGAAGCACATACCAGCGTGGCGGTGAAGGAGCTCGAGTATCGTAAACTCGAGACGCTAACACCAATCGACGTACTACAGGATACATTTCAAACTTCCTGTATGATCGGCACTTTTGGTAAGCTTGGTGTCATGAAAGAGTACGAAGAGATAGTAAGCGGATCTTCTAAACTCCAGGCTTATGTTTATTCAGGCCCTTTCAACTTTCAAAAAACAATTCTTTGTGCGGCTAAAGTAGCATGTCTAGCCGCTGCCGGCATAAAAAGAATTCCGGCAATCCAACGATTTGATAACAGTATTGATCCTAATGCTCGATTGATCCAGAACAGATCCTACAATCGATTAAACAAAGTTGGGCGTGTGGGACCCGAGCCATACTTTTATTTCTGTCAAGCACTTGAAATACTGGGGATTTTTAACTAATTGCGATAAATGGATCATTTATACTTGTTGACGCAAATCCATTTTTGGCAACGATTGACCTTTTGTGACAACGAAAATCTTGAATAATCTTAACAAATCGCATATGAACGATAGATCAAAAAGGTCGTGATTTTTGGACGTTCATTCACCATAACTCAACCATCGTCTTCCGAGTCGCGAAAGCTTTTGTATTGACAACAGACTTAGCCAGACAATGGTAAAATCAGGTATCTAAATTGACTGCTTTAAGTTAGGAGCGACCATGTCAGAACAAAAACCTCTCATCGTCATGCGTTCGGGGCCTATCCCCGGTTCAAGTTTTTATCTCGAAAAAACTGAAGTCACGCTTGGTCGTGACCTCGCCAATGACATCCCGGTGCCAGACCAGGAGATTTCACGGCGTCACGCCCGTTTTCTCACCCGAACAGATGGTGTCTTTATTGAGGACCTGGGTTCCACCAACGGCACCTTCCTCAATGGTGTCCGCATCAGCTCACCCCAACGCCTCAACAATGGCGACCTGATCACCATGGCGGAATCGACCGTGATGAGCTTCGAATGGCCAGATCAGGCTAAGACACCCACCTACAGCGCCTATCCCCAGGCAGAATCCGTGCCAGAGCCTGCCTCCCAAGCGCCCCAGCAAGCATACCAGCCTTCCCAGAAACCGGTCCCCCAAAAGGCAATTGCGCCCGAACCCATCCCTGAACTAAAACAAACCACTCCCTGGTACTCCAACTTTTTTATTCTGCTCCTGATCGCGATTATCATCATCATGGTCATCGTGATATTCATGCCAACCAGCTGGTGGTGCTTCTTCTCTGCCAACCGGATACCGGGTTGCCCAGTCAACTAATAATTAATTTGCAGCGTGCCCGGTTTCAGAAACCGGGCATTTTTAAAATTCCCGCCTTTTCATAGCCAACACTACTTGTCAGGGTTAATCCTTTCACTTGACCAATTCTTGAATTTTGGCGCTTTTTTGCGCTCTCCCGCATTTTTTCTGCTTTTTATCTGATAAATGAGGTATAATAAAAAGGTTATGCTAAGCTACTTTTACGGCAGCATCGGAAGAAAAAAATATGACCGAACAAACTGAAATTCCCGCTGAAGAACCTGTCATCAACAACGCTGGCAGCCTTCAGTCTGTTGGTATTGACGAGCAAATGCGCACTGCTTACCTCGACTATGCCATGAGCGTTATCGTCGCCCGCGCCATCCCGGACGTGCGCGACGGGCTCAAGCCCGTGCACCGGCGCATCCTGTACGCCATGCACGACCTGGGCAACGGCTGGAACCGGCCGTACAAGAAGTCCGCCCGCGTGGTCGGCGATGTCATCGGCAAGTACCACCCCCACGGCGACTCGGCGGTCTATGACGCGCTCGTGCGCATGGCCCAGGAATTCTCCATGCGCGACCCCCTGGTGGACGGCCAGGGCAACTTCGGCTCNNTCCATCGACGGCGACGCCGCGGCGGCCATGCGCTACACCGAGGTGCGCATGTCCCGGCTCACCTCGGAGTTCCTGGCCGACATCGAGAAGGAGACCGTCAACTTCCGGCCGAACTACGACAACACCCTGCAGGAGCCCGAGGTCCTGCCGGCCAAGGTGCCCAACCTGCTGCTGAACGGCACCGCGGGCATCGCCGTGGGCATGGCCACGAACATCCCGCCGCACAACCTGGGCGAGCTCTGCGACGGCGCCGTGCACCTCCTGGACAACCCGGAGTGCGAGATCCGCGAGCTCATGGCCCGCATCCCGGGCCCGGACTTCCCCACCAGGGGCATCATCTACGCGGGCAAGGGCCTGGAAGAGGCCTACCTCTCCGGCCGGGGCAGCATCAAGATCCGCGGCCGGGTCCTGGTGGAGGAGCAGAAGAAGGGCGCCAAGGAGTCCGTGGTCATCACGGAAATCCCCTACGCCCTCAACAAGTCCACCCTGGTGGAGAAGATCGCCGCCCTGGTCAACGAGAAGAAGATCGACGGCGTGGCCGACCTGCGCGACGAGTCCGACCGCCGCGGCATCCGCATCGTGCTGGACCTCAAGCGCGGGGCCCTGGCCGAGATCATCGTCAACCAGCTCTACAAGTACACCCCGCTGGAGACGAGCTTCGGCATCAACATGATGGCCGTGGTGGGCAACCGGCCCATGCTGCTTAACCTGAAGCAGATTCTGGCCTACTTCCTGGAGCACCGCCGCGAGGTGGTCATTCGCCGCACCCAGTTCGACCTGGACAAGAGCGAAGCCCGCGCCCACATCCTGGAAGGCCTCAAAATCGCCATCGATAACATCGACGAGGTGGTGGCCCTCATCCGCGCCAGCAAGAACGCGGTGGAGGCCAAGGCCGGGCTCATGGAGCGCTTCGACCTCTCGGAGATCCAGTCGCAGGCTATTTTGGACATGCGTTTGCAGCGCCTTACCAACATGGAGCGCGACAAGCTCATCACCGAATACGAGGAGCTCTTGAAGCTCATTGCCTACCTCAAGAGCATCCTGGCCGACGAGGCCGTGCTCAAGGGCGTCATCCGCGACGAGCTGCTCCAGGTGCGCGACGACTACGCCAGCCCGCGCAAGACCCAGATCGTGGCCGACGAAGCCACGGACATCGCCATCGAGGACCTGATCCCCGACGACGAAGCGGTCATCACCCTGTCGCGCCGGGGCTACATCAAGCGCACCAGCCTCTCGCACTACCAGCAGCAGAAGCGCGGCGGCAAGGGCATCGCCGGGGTTTCCACCAGCGATGGCGACTTCGTGCACACCTTCATGCTGACCAGCAACCACCAGTTCCTGCTGCTGTTCACCAACCAGGGCCGCATGTACCAGCTTAAGGCCCACCAGGTGCCAGAGGCCGGACGCTACGCCAAGGGCGCGCACATCGCCAACCTGGTGCCCCTGGAGAAGGACGAGAACATCGCCACGGCCCTTACCCTGCGCGAGTTCGCCGAGGACCGCCAGTTCCTGTTCATCACCCGCCGGGGCATGGTGAAGCGCACCAGCGCCGCCCTGTACGCCAACAGCCGCACCACCGGCATCCGCGCCGTCTCCCTCAAGCCGGAAGACGAGCTGATGATGGTTTGCGGCGTGCAGAACGACTCGGAAATGGTGCTCATCACCGAGCAGGGCACGGCCATCCGCTTCGGCATCAGCGAAGTGCGGCCCACCGGACGCGCCACCGAGGGCGTGAAGGGCATCGCCCTGCGCGGCAAGGACCGCGTGGTGGCGGGCGTCGTCACCGGCGACCCGGACCGCGAGCAGCTCTTGACCGTGAGCGAATACGGCTACGGCAAGCGCACCCCGCTGGACCAGTACCGCGCCCAGTCGCGCTCCGGCATGGGCATCATCAACATGCGGGTGACTGAGAAGACCGGCAAGGTTGTGGGCGCCGTGATGGTGGCCGAAACCGACCAGATGGTGGTGCTTTCCAGCGCCAACAAGATAGTGCGCTTCCCGGTGCGCCAGGTGAGCCTGAACCTGGGCCGCGCCACCCAGGGCGTCAAGCTCATCAACCTGGACGAGGGCACCGTGGTGGCCGGGTTCGACCTGGTGCAGCGCCAGGGCCTGGACCCCGTGGACGGCCTGGATGATATCGAAAGTATTGAAGTGGAGCTGCCGGTCGAGGAATAAGCCATGACGCGCTCTGGAACCTTCCTTGTGACCTGCGCCCTGGTCCTGGCCGCTCAGCTGTGTCTGACGGCCTGCGATCGGGGCGCGGCCTCCGGCCCGGCGCTGGACCTGGCCCTGGCCAGGGAGGCCTATTCCGGCGGCTACTTCCTGGAGGCCGAAACCGCCTACGAGCGCTATCTGCAGTCCGACCCGCAGGGCAAGCACAGGCTGGAGGCCTGGACGCGCCTGGTGGAGATTTGCTCCGGCGTCAAGGGCGACCCGGACAAGGCCGTGAGCCTGCTTGAAACCGCCACCCTGGAATACGGCGCGCGCCCCAAGGAGAACTGGCCGCTTTTGTTCCGCCTGGGCGAGCTGTACGAACAGCGCGGCCAGCGGCAGAAGGCCATCGAAGCCTGGGGCCGCTGCCTGGACACCGCCGCCGGCGACGACGCCAAGATGGTGCAGGCCCAGTTGCGCATGGCCATTGCCGACCGCGCCCTGGGCAAAAGCGACGTTGCGGTGGACCTGCTGACCCGCAGCGTGCAGCAGGCCGCAGAGCCGGAAGTGAAGGCCCGCGTGATGTATGAGCTGGCGCAGACCTACGGTTTGTCGTGGAACTGGGGCAAGGCCAAGGGTATTTTGGAAGAGATCTTGGCCCAGGACAACGCCCCCCAGGATTTGAAGATCATGAGCGCGTTCCTGCTGGCCGACGCCTACGAGGCCGAGCGCAACCTGCCCAAGGCCCGCGAGCTGCTCCTCTCCCTCAAGGACAGCTATCCCAACCCCGAAGTCATCGCCACGCGGCTGGCCAGCCTGGGCCAGCACAACGAAAGCCCGGCCATGACCAAGCTCCAGCCCGGAGATTCCGCCGCCCCCAAAGACATGGAAAACGCAGGCAGCGCCAATGTGCCCCGCCGCCGCGTGAGCGCAAAATAGGGAGGCAAAGCTCCGCTGGCTCAAAGCGGGCCACAAGGTCTGCACACTTGCGGATTGCCGCCTCGCCAGCGCCTGCGGCTCTTCCAGAATAACAGCATGCGCAGAGACGCGCTTCCCTCTCCTGGCCCTGCGTAAAACAGCCCTGCCTGGCCGTGGGCGGCCCTTTCCGGCAGCCTGCGGACCTGTCCCGCCCCGGCAACCACGATGGCCTCCAGGGCCGCGCCTGCGGACGCCTTGCCCTGCTCGGCCTGCGGCTGGGCGCTGCGTCGCCTGTTTCCGCCTTTCGCCCTGGCAACCACGATGGTCTTCAGGGCCGCGCCTGCGGACGCCTTGCCCTGCTCGGCCTGCGGCTGCGCGCTGCGTCGCCTGTTTCCGCTGTTCACCCGGACATCGGCGGGCACCTTGCCGCGCGGCCTCATTGGGGCTACAGCAGGGCAGATGCGAGCCCTCTTCACCCCATCGCCAAGGAGCGCCCCATGCGCCAGAACCTGCTGGGCGGCCTGAGCCAGTATCCCGGCTCCGCCGCCGGAACCCCGGCCGCGCGCCTGCACGAATCCGACCGCTACGCCCACGGCGGCAATGTCTGGAAGCTGGCCGAGCGCGCAGGTGTCAGGCCGGAGGAGCTGCTGGACTTTTCCGCCAACATCAATCCGCTGGGCCCGCCTCCCTGGCTGCCGGAGGCCGTGGCCGACGCCCTGGCCCAGGTGGCCCACTACCCGGACCCGGAAGCGGCCGACCTGACCCTGGCCGCCTGCGAGCTGTACAAGGTGTGGCCCACCCAGGCCCTGGCCGGAAACGGCGCGTCCGAGCTGCTGCCCGCCATCTGCCACCTGGCCGCGCGCCAGGGGTTCAAGCGGGCCCTCATCCCGGTGCCCGCATATGTGGACCAGGACCGCTGCTGCCGTCAGGCCGGGCTGGAGGTGGAGAACCTTGTGTGCACCGCGCAAAAGGGTTTTGCGGTGGATCTGGAGGCCCTGGCGGCGCGCCTGGACCGCCCGGCCCTGGTGCTCTTGACCAGTCCCGGCAACCCCACCGGGGCGTGCGTTCCCGCGCGCCACGTGCGCGACCTGGCCCGGGCATTTCCCCAAAGCCTGTTCGTGGTGGACGAGAGCTTCGCGGACTTTGTGCCGGGCATTGACGATGAAGCTGCGGGCGGAGCAGGGCGGCTGGTGCGCCAAAGGCCGGACAACGTCATCGTGCTTGTCTCCATGACCAAATTCTACGCAGTGCCGGGCCTGCGCCTGGGCCTGTGCTTTGCCGCGCCGGAGAACGCCAGCCGCCTGCGCCGCCGCCTGCCGCCCTGGAACGTGGGGGTGCTGGCGCAAAAGGTGGGCGCGCGCTGCCTGCGCGACCTGGACTATCGCAGCCGCACCATCGCCGAGGTGGCCGCCTTACGCGGGGCGCTCACTGCGGAACTGTGGGAGATTCCCGGCCTGCGTGTGTTCCCGGGCCAGGCCAACTTTCTGCTGTGCCGCCTGGACCGCGTGGGCATGAGCGCCCAGCCCCTGTTCGAGCGCCTGCTTTCCGAAGGCTTGGCAATTCGCCTGTGCAACAATTTCGAGGGCCTGGACGACAGCTACTTCCGCATCGCCGTGCGCGGGCGGGAGGACAACGCCCGGCTGGTGGACGCCCTGGCGCGTTTCTCGGGCATCGTGAAGGCGCAGCCGCCTGTGAAGGTCCGAAGGACCCCGGCGCTGATGATTCAGGGCACCTGCTCCAACGCGGGCAAGAGCGTGCTGGCGGCGGGCATTTGCCGCATCCTGCTGGAGGACGGCTTCGACGTGGCGCCCTTCAAGGCCCAGAACATGTCCAACAACTCCGCCGTCACCCCAGACACCGGCGATGGAGCGCGCGAAATAGGCCGCGCCCAGGCCACCCAGGCCCAGGCCTGCCGCCTGACGCCGGACGCGCGCATGAACCCGGTGCTGCTTAAGCCCACGGGCGAAACCGGCTCCCAGGTGCTGCTGCATGGCCGCCCCGTGGGGGTGATGAATGTGCGCGAGTACCATGCCTACAAGCCGCAGGCCTGGGCCGCCGTCACCAGCGCCTACGATTCCCTCTCCGCCGAGCACCAGGTGATGGTGCTGGAGGGCGCGGGCAGCCCGGCGGAGGTGAATCTCAAGGATCAGGACATAGTGAACATGAAGATGGCGCGCTACGCCGAAGCCAAGGTGCTGCTGGTGGGCGACATCGACCGGGGCGGGGTGTTCGCCGCGCTCTCCGGCACCTTCGACATTCTGGACGAGGCCGAACGCGCCCTGGTGGTGGGCCATGTGCTGAACAAGTTCCGGGGCGACGCCAGCATCCTCGGCCCCGCGCTGGACTTCTTGTACCGCCGCACCGGCCGCCCGGTGCTGGGCGTTATTCCCTGGCTGCCGGACCTGGCCGCAGGCGCCCTGCCGGAAGAGGACTCTCTGGGGTTGGGCAACGTTGTGGATGAAAGCGCCAAGCACGCGGACGCCCTGGACATTGCCGTTGTGGTTCCGGCGCGCATAGCTAACTTCAACGACCTGGACCCCCTGCGGGCCGAGCCGGACGTGCGCCTGCGCCTAGTGCGCGTCGTGCGCGAACTGGGCGCGCCAGACGCGGTGCTGCTGCCGGGCAGCAAGAACACCATCGACGACATGCGCACCCTGCGCGGGGCTGGCTTTGCCGCCGCTC
The DNA here is from genome assembly GCA_002422505.1 of Desulfovibrio sp. UBA6121. Taxonomy (GTDB): domain Bacteria; phylum Desulfobacterota; class Desulfovibrionia; order Desulfovibrionales; family Desulfovibrionaceae; genus Humidesulfovibrio. Next base: position 12,811 of record DIVX01000008.1, on the reverse strand, counting down.
TGCGGGCCCTGCCCACCTCCACCAGCGTCATCGGCATTTGCGCGGGCCTGCAGATGCTTGGCCTAAGCGTGCGCGACCCCCTGGGACTGGAGTCCGGGCACAAGTCAGCCGAGGGCTTCGGCTTGCTGCCCCTGGCCACGGAGCTTAAGCGCGACAAGACCCTGACCCGCGTGAGCGTGCGCCATGAGGCCTCCGGGCAAATGGTCAGCGGGTACGAGATCCACCACGGCGAAACCGTGCTTGAGGCCCCAAGCGGCGGGTGTGCGGCGGCGGCTCTTTTGACCGATGCCGCTGGCAGGGCCTTGGCCTACGGCCTGGCGGAAGGCGTTCCCGGCGGCCTGCCGCGCGTGTGGGGCACCTATCTGCATGGCGTGTTCGACGAGGACGGCTTTCGCCGCGTGTTTCTGGACGGCTTGCGCAGGGCCAAGGGCCTGGCCCCGCTGGGCGCGCCGCAAACGCGCTTCGGCCTGGAGCCGGGCCTGGAGCGGCTGGCCAAGGCCCTGCGCAAGCACCTGGACATGGGGCGCGTGTACCAGGCCTTGGGTTTGCAGCGTCCGGGGGGCTTGCTGGGCTAGCACGGCAGGAACCGACCATATAGGGAGGAATAAGGCCGGGCACACGCACATGCGCATGCCCGGCCTTTTGTGTGCCGTGCCGAGCTGGCGCTACGCAGTGTTCTGCGCAGCAAAGAGAAAGGGGGGCTAGCTCTGTAGGCTTAGGCTCTGGATGACCCAAACGACGCGGCCCAAGGTGCGGGCGGCCATCTCGGCGGCGGGCACGTGCAGATCCGCATGGTCCTTGTCCTCTGCGCGCAGCACGAACTGGCCGTCCTGGCAATACACGCGGCGGATGAGCAGGCCCTGGTGGGGAAAGTGCACGGCGCACAGTTCGCCGTCCGGGTGCTGGCGCTGCTCGGTATCCACGCCCACAAAAGCCCCGCGCAGAATAAGCGGCTCCATGCCGGCGGAATCAACGCGCAGCACCACCAGCTCCGGCCTGTAGAACGACTCTGGAATGGACAGGTCCTCGGTGGGCTGCGGGGCCCAGACCTTGGGGTCTGCGCTGCCGCCGGACATGGTGGAAACCTGCACCACGCGCCCGCGCGCATTGGTGCGGCCATAGCTGGCCGGGGTTTCGCGCAGCAGGTTCTCTGCGGAAACAGACCCACGGTCGGCGTTCAGGTACACCGGCTCCTGCCCGTCGGACAGCCAGTTGGGGTTCAGCCCGTGGCTGCGGTAGAGCTTGAGGAACCAGTCCGAAGGGACGGAACAGCGTCTTTTCGCATCAGAGATGCTTGATTGGCGCACCTCCAAAACCTCGGCCAACTGCACCTGCGTGCGCGCGCCAGTGGCCTTTTTTATGCGCTCCATCGCTTCCTCGAACCAACGTTCCAGGCGCTCGTCGCACTTTTTCTTCAGCTTTGCCACTGTAATCCTCCGTATTTATCTTCCTGTATCGCAAAAAAATTAAATACAGGCCTTTGTCTATGTCCAATGCGACATACAAATCGCAAAAATACTATAGTTTGTCAAAAATGCTGTCGTCAAGACAAAATACACCAGAGGTCTTCTGGCTTCCAGCAGCTCCGTAACGAGTTGTACGGAACATTCAACAAAGACATCCGATGCATAACGTCTTTTTCTATGATATAGCAGCGCCATGTTCTGTCAATATGCGTGCCAAAAATTAAGTAGAATCCGTATGCAGTATCGGATGGAGAAACGAATAATACCCCGCATCGGCGGATAAGCATCTTTCACGCAAAGCCGTGCCATATATGCGCACAAACTGTTCTGGGCTGCCTGCTCTTCCCAGGCGGCGGCGCTTGTGATACCGGAACGCAAGCGCCCGGCCAGCCATGGCAAGCGACTGCAGAGACACTTTTTCTTCACATAGAACCGCACAAGCGAGCAGGGATGATGAGCAGCACTGCCTCACGCGTATTCCGCGCCTACGACATCCGCGGCATTGTTGGCCGCGACTTTGACGCCGACTGGGTGCAGCGCCTTGGCCGCGCCTGCGGGGCCTATTTCCTCGCCCTGGGGCACAGGCGGGCGGTTGTGGGGCACGATTGCCGCCTGACCTCGCACGAGTTCCAGGAGCGTCTGGTGCGCGGCCTGGCGTCCACCGGGGTCGATGTGCTTTTCCTCGACATGGTGCCCACCCCGGTGTGCTATTTCGCCATTCGCCACCTGGGCTACACAGCCGGGGTCATGATCACCGCCAGCCACAACCCGTCGGAGTACAACGGCTTCAAGGTCTGGGCGGGCAAAAGCACCATCCACTCCGGGGAAATACAAAAGCTGGCGCAGCTTATGGACCGGGAAGACCTGCCCCAAGGCGCAGGCCTGGCCGGGTTCCACGACATCGTTCCCGCCTACCTGGAAACCGTGTGCGCCCTGGTGCGGCTCGACCGGCCGGTGAAGGTGGTGCTGGACGGCGGCAACGGCGCTGCCGGGCTGATTGCCCGCGACCTGCTTGCGCGCGCCGGGGCGGAGGTGGTGGAGCTCTTCTGCGAGCCGGACGGCCGCTTTCCCAACCACCACCCCGATCCCATAGAGGAGAAGAACCTGACCGCGCTCAAGGCCAAGGTGCTGGAAACCGGGGCCGAGCTGGGCATTGGCCTGGACGGCGACGGCGACCGCATTGGCGTGGTGGACGAGAAGGCCCAGGTGCTGCACGGCGACCGCCTGCTGGCCGTGTTCGCCCGGCAGGTGCTCCAGGAAAAGCCCGGCGCGGCCATCATCGGCGACGTGAAATGCTCGCACCTGCTGTTTCAGGACATTGCCCGGCACGGGGGGCGGCCCATCATGTCCGCCACCGGGCACTCGCTCATCAAGGACCGCCTGCTGGCGGAAAACGCCGCCCTGGCCGGGGAAATGAGCGGGCACATGTTCTTTGCCGACCGCTACTACGGCTTCGACGACGCGCCCTACGCGGCCTTGCGCCTGGTGGAGATTCTGTCGCGTTCGGCCCGGCCCGCCTCGCGCCTGCTGGAAGACTGGCCCGCCACCTTCGTGACCCCGGAGCTGCGCGTGGACTGCCCGGAGCACATCAAGTTCGCCGTGGCCGAGCGCGCCCGCGCGGAGTTCGCCAAGATCTATACGCTTGAGGGCGACGACGGCGCGCGGCTGGTTTTTGCCGATGGCTGGGCCCTGGTGCGCGCCTCCAACACGCAGCCCGCCCTGGTGCTGCGCTTCGAGGCCGAGAGCGCGGCCCGCCTTGCCGAGCTGCGCAGGCTGGTGGAAGAGCCCCTGGCCTTGTGGATAGCCGAGCTCTCTGCGGCGGCTCCGGGCGAATAGCCCGGCGCGAAGCCTGGCGAATTGCTTGGCGAATTGTCCGGCGGATTCGCCACCCGGCGGGAATGGGCAAAGGTCAGCGAGCCGTGCGCTGAATCCAGGGTCCGGGTCTCGCGGGCAGCGGCCATAACGGCCACGGGCAAGCACCCGCGATTTGTTCGCTGAAACCGCTGCCAAATACCCTATCGGGCTGCCCGGAGCGCCCCCGGAAAGCAGCTGCCAACGTTTCTGCAAAGCGCTTCCGGCTGGTGCTGGGCGATCCCCCTTCTTTTCTGCCGCCGCACACCTCGCTGAACCTTTGGCGGGGCTTATTGCGCGCTGCTGCGGCCCGTCTCCAATGCCAAAGCCTGCGCCCATAGCGAGCCGTCTACGGCCAAGGCGCGCCCGTGCGCCCGTGTCGGCAATGTCTGCGCTGCGAAGCGTTGAACTCATGCGTTTCCCGGGTCGCCAAGGGCAGGGACGTTCCTCAGGGGCGCGCAGTCGCGGCAGCCGCTGAGCCTTTGCGTCGTGCCGCAGGCCAACTTGGCCGTAGGCCGCTCTCCCGTCTGTGCGCTGCCGCCTTGTGCGTCGTCCCGTAGCCAGACGGCTTTGCAAGCCGCCAGGCAGGAGCTTCCAGCGCCACCTCACCGCCGCAGGCCAGCCTGGCCGCAGGCCGCTGCGTAAAGGCCGCGCGACCAAGCTGTCTGACAGGAAAGACGCAGGGTTCCCGCCTCCGCCCGCGCTCCTCTGCGTCGCCCCAAATGGTTGCGCCTTGGTGGCTACACAATGCCAAGGTGTACAAAATTGAGACCCACGAGAAGAATTCATCGATTGTGATGTTGACATTCATTTTCAATACGTGCAGAAGAGGGCTGCGCGGCTTGAAGCGCAATCAAAAGGACTGCACATTTCAAGACAGGAGCGACCCGATGTACATGGAAACCCCGGCGGCTTGGAGCGGCAAAGCTCAGACCTCGCAGGCAAAAGGCGAGACCGCTTGCAACTGCTCCGGCGCCTGCGGCGGGCGGGGCGTTTGCGCCACCGGAACCGCCCACGAGTTGGCCGAAAGCCTTGGCCGCGCGGTGGATGCCCGCGATTGCCGCCTGTTCCAGCACTCCGCCGCCGTGGCCGACATCTCCAGCCTCCTGGCCCAGGCGCACGGGCTTACCCCGCGCCAGGCCGAGATGGTCCACATGGCCGGGCACCTGCACGACGTGGGCAAGATCGGCGTGCCGGACTCCATCCTGCTCAAGCCCGGCCCGCTGACGGACGCCGAATGGGAGATAATGCGCCGCCACCCCAAGATGGGCGCGGACATTTTGCGCCCGGTGAAGGTGTTCTGCGGCAGGCCCGGCGTGTGCGAAATCGTGCTGGCCCACCACGAGCGCTGGGACGGCTCCGGCTACCCGTACGGGCTGGCGGGCAACGACATCCCCCTGGGCGCGCGCATTGTGGCCGTGGCCGACGCTCTTTCCGCCATGACCGAGGAGCGGCCCTACCGCAGGAGCCGCACCCTGCACGAGGCTGTGGAGGAAGTGGCCCGCAGCGCCGGAACGCACTTCGACCCCTGCGTGGTGCGCGACCTGCTTTCCTTGCGCGGGGTGCTGGAAGGCCTGCTGCAAACGGCGGCGGTGGAGCCCTGCCTTACTGTGAACGCTGTTACCGGCCTGCGGCCCGCCGTATGCTTCGGCCTTGTGGCCGAGGGCTAAGCAAGCCGCCCGCACAACACATTTCCGCCCACACTCCACTCCACAGCCCACAGCCTCATTCCACCCTCCTTATGCAGAGGCGGCCCGGACGACGAACATCCGGGCCGCCTCAAGTCGCGTTCAAAAGGGGGGGGGGAGAGCAGGGCTAATGCGCCGGGGTCTTGGAGCGCATGACCAGCTTCTGCGCGCCGATGCTGGCGAGCTTTTGCTTCAGCACACGGGTATCCGTGGGGGTGCCCTGGAAGAACACCACCACGCGGTGCCAGGCCCGGCCTTCGGTGTTGCCGGACTCGATGTCGCCCTTGAGGCCCAGGTTTTTCACGCGCTTCAGGTAGCCCTTGGCCGAGTCAGGGTCGGGAAAGGTGGCCGCCTGATAGGCGTAGTCGTAACGCTGGGTGTCGGGATCGGGCTTCTGGTCGGATTTCTTGTCGGCGCTTTTGGCATCGGCGGGCTTCTTGTCGGCCTTTTTTTCCGCAAGCTTGTCGGCCAGCTTGGCGGCGGCCTTGTCCGATGCCTTGTCCGAGGGCTTTTCGGCAGGTTTGGCCGCCTTGGGGTCGGCTTTGGCGTCAGGCTTTTTGTCCTGCTGCCGGGGCTCAACGGAGTCGATGGGCCGCGAGGGCGAGGGGCCTTCGTGCTTTTTACCCAGCTGCTCGCTGTAGCCCAGTTCCTCGGCCTTCAACACCTCCGGCGCGGGTGAGGTGCGGACCATGGGCTCCTTAGGCATCATGCCCGCCACCACCGGCACGGCGGTTTCGGGCCTGTGCCCGCGTCCCACCAGCACCCCCAGCACAAAGAACAGGCACAGGGCCAGGGTAAGGCCGGTGACAAGCACGGCCATGCCGCCAAAGCCCAGGCAGAAGGTGTACTGCCTGCCCGAGGCGTTGGGGTCCTTTAACCGGATGGGCGCATTCATGCTGCTGGGCTCCTTGGAAGTTCTGCGAGTGCCTGGGATGCTAGCAAGGGGCTTGTTCCGCGTCTACGCTCACCTGGTCCATGCGTTCCGGCGCGCTTACGCCCAGCAGGTCCAGCCCGGCGGCCAGGGTGGTGGCCACGCAGCACAGCAGCAAAAGCCGCGCCGAGGCCACCTCCGCCCCGGCGGAAAGCACGTGGTGCTGCGAGTAGTACTTGTGCAGCGCCGCAGCCAGTTCGCTCAAGTAGTGGCTCACCAGGTGCGGGGCCAGGGCCTCCGCCGCGGCGGCCACCAAATCCGGGAAGCGCTCCATGAGCCTGCACAGCTCCAGGTCTTCCGGGGTGTTCAGGTGTTCCAGGCAGGCCGCGCCGGGCGCAGCGGGGCTGATTCCCGCCTCCCGCGCCTTGGCCAGCATGGAATGCACGCGCGCGTGGGCATATTGTACGTAATAGACGGGGTTGTCCATGCTCTTTTTGCGCACCAGCTCCAGGTCGAACTCCAGCGGAGAGTCGCTCTTGCGCGAAAGGAACAGGAAGCGGGCCGCGTCGGCACCTACGTAGGCCACAACATCGGCCAGGGTCTCGAACTTGCCCGCGCGGGTGCTCATGGCCACCTGCTCGCCGTCCTTGAGCAGGCTGACGAGCTGCACCAGGATGACGGTCAACGCGCCCGCGCGGCCCAGGGCCGAAACGGCTCCCTGCATGCGCGGCACGTAGCCGTGGTGGTCGGCCCCCCAAATGTCGATGAGCCGGTCGAAGCCGCGTTTGAACTTGTCGTGGTGGTAGGCGATGTCCGAGGCGAAGTAGGTCAGCTCTCCGCTGGACTTGCGCAGCACGCGGTCCTTGTCGTCGCCGAACTCCGTGGTCTTGAACCAGAAGGCGCCGTCCTTTTCGTAGGCCAGGCCCCGCGCGGAAAGGTCGGCAAAGGCCTCGTCGATGCGGCCCGCGTCCACCAGGCTCTTTTCGGAAAACCACACGTCGTGGCGCACGCGGAAGTCGGCCAGGTCGGTCTTGATGCCCGCCAGGATCTCGTCCACGGCCTCGCGGAAGCAGATGTCGATGGCCTGCTGCTCCGGCAGGGTCAAAATATCCGGGTACTGCCGGTGCACGCGCGCGGCGATGTCCTTGATGTAGTCGCCCCGGTAGAAGTCCTCCAGGTCCGGCACATCCTGCCCGGCCAGCTGGCGCAGGCGCAGCCACACGGAATCGCCCAGGATGCGCATCTGCCTGCCTGCGTCGTTGATGTAATACTCGCAGGACACGTTGTGCCCGGTCTTCTGGAGCAGGCGGGCGAGGCTGTCGCCCAGGGCCGCGCCACGGCCATGGCCGATGTGCAGCGGTCCGGTGGGGTTGGCGGAAACGTATTCCACCTGCACGCGCTGGCCGTGGCCCTGGTCGCTTGCGCCGTAGGCCGCGCCCGCGGCGTTCACGTCGCTCAAAATGGTGCGCCAAAAGCCCGGCGCAAAGGTGACGTTCAAGAAGCCCGGCCCGGCCACCTCGATGCGCTCGAAGCAGCCCTGGGCGTCGTTGGCGCGCAGCTCTTCGGCCAGGGCCTCGGCCACGTCGCGCGGCTTCTTCTTGGCGGCTCCGGCCAGCAGCATGGCCGCATTGGCCGAGTAATCGCCGAATTTGCGCTCGCGCGGGGGCTCTATGAGCAGCTTCTCCGGCCAGGGCAGTTCCATGCGGGTCAGGGCGGCCCGCAGGGCATCCTCAAAATATTGCTTGGCTTTCATGGGTTCCCCTTCAAAAAAACTGCACCTGCCTACCAGATTTCCCGGCAGGAGCAAAGCCCCGCAAGGCTGCACACCCCGGCGCGGAACGCCCGGAACCCGCCGCCTTTGCGCCGCGCCTGCTGTTTCAAACGTTTATGCGCTGGGCCGGTAGCGTGCGGAAAGGATTTCCAGGCGCTCCATGGCCTGCCGAGGCTCTGCCCGCCCCAGCCTTGCCTTGTGGCGCGCAGGCAGGCGGGGCTGGTTGGCGGGACTGCGACATCCCTGGCTTGGCGCGGCAGGGTGTTGCGTTGGGCCCGGGGTCCATCCGCGCCTGGCGCAAGGCGGCTGGCAACGGCGTGGCGATCTAGGGTTCGGAGCCTGCGCGTCCCTTGGCCTGCACTTCTATGTGTCTGAGGCCGCGCTTGGCTTGCCTGCGTGTTGCTGGCGCGTCTCCCGGCTGCTGCGTCCTTTTCCCGCTTCCGTTTCAAACAGCCGGGGGCTCTGCCGGGGCCGGGGCGCACAGGGCCAGGTCCGGCTCGTCCCACAGGCGGATGCTCAGGCCCAGTTCGGCGTAGTCGCGCGCCAGGGCGTTCTTGTGGCCCAGCACCTCGCCCTGCAGGCGGCGCGGCACGGCCAGCACGCGGGCGCGCTCTTGCTGCTGCCGGGGCAGGGCGCACAGCCGCTGGCGGACGAAATCAAACAGCGCCCGGCTGCGGGCCAGCTGCCCCAGGGCCGGGTGGCGCGGCCCGGCCAGCACGCATAGCCCCTCCTGCTCCGCCAGCCCGATGCGCGCCGCTGGCACGCCCGCTTCCCAAAGGGTCAGCAGGGCCAGGGCCAGGGCCTGCACCGTGGGCTCCAGCTCCCAGGGCGCATAGGCCCCGGAGCGCCAAACCTCGGCCAGGGGCGTGCCCGCCAGCACCAGGCAGGGGTACAGGCGGGCCAGCTCCGGCGCAAAGGCCGCAGCCTGGGCCGCATCGGCCTGGAAGGCCTGCAGGGTGTGCCCCGGCAGGCCGGGCATGAGCTGTATGCCCAGGCCCAGCCCGGCCTCGCGCACGGCGTTGCAGGCGCGCCGCGCCGTTGCGCCGTCGTACCCGCGCCGGCTGGCGAGCAGCGCCGCGTCGTCGAAGCTCTGCACGCCCAGCTCCACCAGGGAAAGGCCCAGGGCCTTGAGCTCGAGCAGGTGCGCCGGGTTTACGGCGTCGGGCCGGGTGGAGCAGCGCACGCGCACCAGGCGCCCCGTGGCCAGGAAGCGCCCGGCGAGCTCCAGAAAGCGCTGCGGCCAGGGCGCGGGCAGGGCGGTGAAGGTGCCGCCGTAAAAGGCCAGCTCCTGCGGCGCGGCTTCCGGCGTTGCGGAAAGCTCCGCCTGCAAGCGGTCGTGCAGGGTCTCAAGAGGCTCTGGGGTCTGGCCGGTCTGCGCTGTCTGGTCGCAGAAGATGCAGCGCTGCGGGCAGCCTGCAAAGGGCAGAAAGACCGGCAGGATGGACGGCTGGGCAAAGGGCTGGGAACCCTGTTGGGCAGCGGGCTGGCGGGGTGTTTGCCCGGAAGTTTGGGCTGGTTTTTGAGGAGGCGCTTGCCCTTGCGTTTGGCCGGATGCTTGCCCCGATGGCAAACCAGACGCGTGCCCGCCTGCACACAGGAGGGGCTGGCTGGAACCCTGGCGCGCGTGCGCGGGCCTGGGTGGCTGCCCCGGCGTTTGGCTCTCGTGCCCAAGGGCTTGGCTGCGTGCCTGGCCGAAAGCTTGGTTGGCGTCTTGGCGGGCCGCTTGCCCGGATGCCTGGCTGGCGGCCACGAAAGACGCTTGGCGCGCGTGCGCGGGCCTGGGCGGCTCTGGATGCGGGAAGCGCACAAGGATCTGCCCGGCCTCGAAAGGCGGAGTTGTGGGAGTCTGTTGTGGTCTCATGGCGCGGGGTGGGGCGTTGGCCTGTTTGAGCGCGTTTGGCGCGCCGGGGCCATAGGCGCGGCAAGGGCTGCAAGGGCCGAATGAGCCGGGCGGGACAGGCGGGAGTGCATGGCCGTTGCGCTCAGGGGGCTGCCCGGCCCGCGCCGTTTGCCGCGCCGTTTGCCGCGCCGCTGCTCGCGTTGCTGTCTGCGCCGCCAGGGGCGTCGTCGTTCCGGCCCTCCACAATGCGTCCGTCGGCCATGCGGATGACGCGCCCGGCCTGGGCGGCCACGTTCTCGTCGTGGGTCACCAGCACAATGGTGGTGCCGGTCTGGTTCACCTGGGAGAACAGGCGCATGATCTCGCTGCTTGTGGCGCTGTCCAGCTGGCCCGTGGGCTCGTCGGCCAAGATGAGCCGGGGGCGGTTCAGCAGGGCGCGGGCCATGGCCACGCGTTGCTGCTGCCCGCCGGAAAGGTTGGCGGGCTTGAAGTTCACGCGGTCGGCCAGGCCCACCCTGCCCAGCAGCTCCAGCCCGCGCGCGCGCAGCTCGGCCTGGGAGAGGTCGGAATACATGCCCGGCAGCATGACGTTTTCCAGGGCCGTGGCGTAGGGCACCAGGTAGAAGCTTTGGAACACGAAGCCGAGCACCGTGTTGCGGATGCGCGACAGCTCGTCGTCGGACAGGCCGGAGACATCGCGCCCCAGCAGGCGGTAAACGCCGCCGGTGGGCGAATCCAGCAGGCCCAGCAGGTGCAGCAGGGTGCTCTTGCCAGAGCCGGAGGTGCCCTGTAGGGCCACAAACTCGCCCGCGCGGATGGTCAGGTCGATGCCGGACAGCACCTCCACGCCGCCTTCCAGGCAGGCGTCCTTGGCGTCGTCGTTGGAGTCCCTGGCGCAGGCCGCGCCCTGACCGCCGCTTCCGCCGGAAGGGCCGGAGGCAGGCGCAGCGCGCCGGAACAGCCGGGCGAACATGCCGGGCCGCTGCTCCGGGGCCAGCACCTGCCGAAAGACCTTGCGGATGCCATTGAGCTGCACCACCACCTCGCCGCCAGCGTTGCCGCCGGGCGCACGGCTGCTCACGTGGTCGTCCTGGCCGCCGCCCGTGCCGGAGTTTTCGCTGCGGGCCGTCATGGCCTAACCGCCGTTCGTTTTGCGGTTGGAGGGAGTTTTGCCCGCTACGGGCTTCTCGTCGGACTTCTTGGCCTCGGCGGGCTTTTCCTGTCCGCCCAGCACAATTTGGGTGGCCACTTCGTCGCCCTCGGCCAGGCCTTCCAGCACCTCGCTCTTTTCCAGGCCCGGCAGGCCAAGCTTGGGCTCCACGCGGCGCACGCCGTCGGGCTGGGTTTTGTCCACCACGAACACGGTCTGCCTGCCGCCCACCCACTTGAGGGCCTGATTGGGCACGGCCAGCACGCCCTGGCGCGTATCCACCACGATGCTGCACTGGGTGGTCATTTCCGGCCGCAGGGCAAGGGCCTGCTCGCGGTCCACCGTCACGAGGGCCTTGTAGTACACGATGTTGTCGCGGATCTCCGGCTCCGGGTACACGCGGTCCACCGCGCCGGTGAAGTTGACGCCCGGCTGGGAGTCCACGCGGAACTCCACGGGCAGGCCCTGCCGCACGCGGCCCACGTCGGTCTCGTCCACGTAGATCCACATCTCCAGGCGCGTGGGGTCGAGCACGGTGACAAGGTTGGCCACCTGCAAACCCGCCACGATGGTTTCGCCCTCCTGGGCCGTCACCTGGGAAACAACGCCCTCAATGGGGCTGACGATCTTGGTGTAGGAGATGCGCACGTCCAGGGTGGTCTGGGCGGCGCGCGCGGCTGCGGCCTCGGCCTTGGCTATCTTATGGTTCTGCCGGGTCTCGTCGAGGATGCTTTGCGCCTGCAGGCCCTGTTTGGTCAGGCTTTCGTGCCGGGGCAGGGTGATGCCGGTGAATTGGGCCTTGGCCTCGGCCAGACGCACGCGGGCGGCGGCTTCCTCGCGCTGGGCCTGCAATTCGCGGGAGTCTATCTCGGCCACCACCTGACCTTTTTTCACGCGGTCGCCCACGCGCACAAACACGCGGGAAATGGCGCCCGTGGCCCGCGCGCCAATCTTGACGCTGGCGCCCACCTGGGCCTTGATGATGCCGGTGGCTTCCAGCACGCGGCTGACCGTGTCTTTTTCCACGTGGGCCGTGGCCAGCACCTTGGTTTGCGCGGCGGCGCGGTTCTTCTTGACGAAATACCAGCCGCCGCCAGCCGCCAGCAGCAGGCCTAGAGCGTAGATGAGAAGCTTTTTCCGCGTCATGGCTTGTCGTTGCGCCTTGTGGTCTGTCCGCGCGGCCGGGCTTGTGCCCAGGGGCGCGCGGCGCATGGTCTTCGTTCTTGGATCATATTACGCGTAAAGGGGGCCGCTGTCCAAGGGGGGCAAACGGAGCGGGCACTGGGCCAACGCAGCCAAAGGCAGGGCGCTGTGCCCAAGGGGTTCGACACGATGCCAACGTGGGGCGCGCAGCTCCGCGCTGGCATTCGCGCCGTGCGTCCGCCGTCACTCGTCGCCGCCGCGTTTGGATGCGCCGCTCAGATGCGCCCGTCGTCACTCGCCGCCGCCGCGTTCGGCTGCGCCGCTCCTGTCTCCCGCCGCCCGCCTGCATTGTTCGGCTGCGTCGCCCAGATGCGTCCGCCGCTCGACTGCGTCCGCCTGCATTGTTCGGCTGCGTCGCCCAGATGCGCCCGCCTCTCGGCTGCGCCCGCCTACTGCACCTGGGTGGTCACCTTGAGCCCGTACTTCTCGATCTTGGCGATGAGCGTGGGCCGCGAGAGGCCGAGCAGCTTGGCCGCGCGCGTGCGGTTGCCGCCGGTAAGCTCCAGGGCCTCGGCGATGGTGCTCTTGGCCACGGCGTCGAGCACATGCTCAAAGGCCGCGTTGCCCGCCTGCTCCATAAGCGCCCGGCGGATGAAGGCGCGCAGGGGGTCGTCGCCCGCCTGGGACTGCTGCGCGCCGCGCGCCCCGGAGCTTTCCGCGCCCTGGGAGCCCGCCGTGCCCGCGCCAGCGGTGCCTATGGCCTGGCGCATCTCCTCCGGCCCGATGGGGCACCCGCGCGAGAAGATCAGCGCCTTCTGCAGGGCGTTGCCCAGCTCGCGCACGTTGCCGGGCCAGGGGTGGGACGAGAGCATGTCCAGGGCCTCCGGCGTCAGGCCGGGGCTCTGCATGTCCATTTCGCGCGAAAGCCGCGCCAGAAAGTGGCTGGCCAGGCGCGGCACGTCGCCCTCGCGCTGGCGCAAGGGGGGCAGGGTCACGGTGACGACTTTGAGGCGGTAGTACAAATCCTCGCG
>DIVX01000136.1 GCA_002422505.1 Desulfovibrio sp. UBA6121 | reverse complement strand
AACCGCCACCGCATCAACCAGGCCACGCGCAACCTTAAAAAGTTCTTCGGGAAATAGGACGAACCATGAATACGCTGCGCCTCGGACTCGCCGGATTCGGCACGGTCGGCTCAGGACTCGCCCAGATTCTGCACGAGAACCGCGAGATCATCCTCGCCCGCACGGGGCGGCCTGTGGCCATATCCACCGTGCTGGTGCGCGACCTGTCCAAGAAGCGGGCCGTGGAGACCGGCCCCGAGGTGCGCTTCACCACCAATCCCGCCGACCTTCTGGGCGCGGATGTGGACGTGGTGGTGGAGCTCATGGGCGGCGTAGACGCGGCCCTTGATCTCATCACCCGCGCACTGAACGCGGGCAAGCACGTGATTACGGCCAACAAGCATCTGCTGGCCCTGCACGGGCCAGAGCTTTCCGCCCTGGCGGCGGCAAAGGGGCTGGGCCTGTATTACGAGGCCAGCGTGGCCGGGGGCATTCCCATTGTGCAGGCCCTGCGCGAAAGCCTGGGGGCCAACCGCATCGAGCGCCTCACCGGCATCATGAACGGCACGGCCAACTACATCCTGTCCGAGATGACCACCAACCACCTGGACTTCGGCACGGCCCTCAAGCAGGCCCAGGACCTGGGCTACGCCGAGGCCGACCCGNNGGCTATGCCGAGGCCGACCCGACCTTCGACATCGAGGGCGTGGACACGGCCCACAAGCTCGTGGTGCTCATCCGCCTGGCCTACGGGCGAGACTTCCCCCTCTCGCGCCTGCCGGTGCGCGGCATCACGCAGGTCACCGGGCTCGATATCGAGTTCGCCCGCGAGTTCGGCTACCGCATCAAGCTGCTGGCCCAGGCGCGCGAGGTGGACGGAAAAATAGAGGCCAGCGTGGAGCCCACCCTGGTGAAGCACACCTACCTTTTGGCGCGCGTTGGCGGCAACTACAACGCCGTGCGCGTGGAAGGCAACGCCGTGGGGCCCATCATGCTGCACGGCCAGGGCGCGGGCGCTCTGCCCACCGGCAGCGCGGTCATGGCCGACGTCATGGCCCTGTGCCGTGGCCTGAACGCCCCCTGCGCCAGCTTCGACAACACGGGCTTTGGCAACAAGCCCCTGCCCCAGGCGGAAATTCTGCCCGCCTCCCAGGGCGTGGCCATGCACTACTTCCGCTTCTCGGTAAGCGACAGGCCCGGCGTGCTGGCGTCCATCGCCAAAACCATGGCCGAGAACGAAATCTCCATTGCCCAGGCGGTGCAGAAGGGCGACCACAAGGCCTCGGATGTGCCCATCGTGTTCCTGACGCATTGCGCGCGCGCCAGCGCCGTGGCCGAGACCATCCGCGCCATCGACGCCATGCCCTTCACCCTGCGGCCCACCGTGCACTTTCCCATCCTGTAGCCACCCAGCAGGCGGTCACGCATGAAGCTTCTTTTCCTCATAGCCGACGGCATGGGCGGCTGGGCCGACGAGCACCCCGGCGGCAAGACCTGCCTGGAGGCCGCGGCCACTCCCCACATGGACGAAATGGCCCGCACCGGGGCCGTGGGCGTGTGCCGCACCGTGCCCGAGAGCATGGCCCCCGGCTCGGACGTGGCCAACATGTCGCTTTTGGGCTTCAACCCGGCCAAGCACCACACTGGGCGCGGCCCCATCGAGGCGGCGGCCCAGGGGCTCGACCTCGACCCCGACGACCTGGTGTGGCGCATGAACCTGGTGAACCTGACCGAGCTTTCGCCGCAGGGCAACATGCTCGACTACTCCTCCGGGCACATCACCACCGAGGTTTCCGCCCCGCTGGTGGAGGACCTGCAAGCCCGCCTGGGCGACGAGAACTTCCAGTTCATCCCCGGCGTGCAGTACCGGCACCTGCTGGTGCACAAGGGCGGCGCGGTAGAGGACGAGGCGCGCTTGCGCATCAACCCGCCCCACGACATCACCGGCAAGCCCATCTACGCCGACATGCGCGAGTTCTCGCGCTCGGCCCGCATGTGGGACCTGCTGTTCCTGGCTGCGGAACGCCTGGAGCAAACCGCCAAGCACACCAAGGCCAAGAGCATTTGGCCCTGGGGCCAGGGCAGGCCGCTTATTCTGCCCAAGTTCAAGGACGCCTGCGGCCTCACCGGCGCGGTCATCTCCGCCGTGGACCTGGTGCGCGGCCTGGGGCGCGCGGCGGGCATGGAGGTCATCCAAGTGCCTGGGGCCACGGGCCTCATCGACACCAACTACCAGGGCAAGGTGGATGCGGCGCTCAAGTACCTGGAGCGCGGCGACTTCGCCTTCGTACACCTGGAAGGCCCGGACGAATGCGGCCACGCGGGCGATGCGGCGGAAAAAGCAGAGGCCATCAGCCGCTTCGACGCGCGCATAGTGGCCCCGCTGAAAAGCGCCCTGGCCGGGCAGGATGTGGCCTTTGTCACCACCTGCGACCACTTTACCCCCATTGCCGAGAAGACCCACACGCCGGACCCGGTGCCCTTTGTGCTCTGGCGCGAGGGCGGCGAGGAAAGCGGCCTTACGGCCTTCTCCGAGGCGCAGGCCCGCAGCACCGGCCTTGTGGTGGAAAGCGGGCACGAGCTGCTGGCCTGGGTGCTGCACCAACTGCGCTAAGGCCCGCGCCCAAGGAGCATCCATGGACTTCCCCAAGGTCTTTCCCGCTTCAGACACCTGGTACCCGCACCGCGTTTCCTACGGCGAAACAGACGCCATGGGCGTGCTGTATTACGCGGAATATCTGCACATTTTTGAGCGCGCCCGCAGCCTGTTCCTGCGCGAGCGCGGCATGGGCTACAACGTGGTGGAAGAGCGCGGCATCATTCTGCCCGTGCGCGAGGCCTGGTGCCGCTACCGCGTTCCCGCCCGCTACGACGACCTGCTGTGGGTGCACTGCGGCGTGGCGGAGTGGCGGCGGGCCAGCATGCTCATCGTGTACGAGTTCTGGACCGAGGACAAGGCGAAGCTCACCGCCCAGGGCTACACCGAGCACCCCATGGTGAACCCGCAGGGCAAGCCCGTGGCCGTGCCGGGCTGGTTCAAGGAATTGTGCGAGAGCACGCCTTTCCCAGCGCAGGCCGCACAGCAGTAAGCACTTCCCCGCCTTCTTTTTCTTGCCCCGCCGGGGGCGCGGGTGTAGGTGAACTCCGCCACCAAAGCAGGAGCTCCGCCGTGTTTACCGATACCCATACCCACGTTTTCCATCCCAAAATTGCCGAAAAGGCCATCAACCAGCTGCACTCGCACTACGGCATCCACCCGCAGGGCACCGGCGTGCTGGACGACCTGCTTACCCGCGCCGACCGCGCCGGAATAGGCCGCGTGGTGGTGCACACCGCCGCCACCGATCCCTCCCAGGTCATCCCTGCCAACAACTGGGCCATGGACATGGAACGCCAGTCCACGCGGGTAACGGCCTTCGGCACCCTGCACCCGGACTACGCCGAGCCGGAGAAGGAGCTTGCGCGCCTGCGCAAGGCGGGCATACGCGGCCTGAAGTTCCACCCGGACTTCCAGGGCTTTTTCCTGGACGACCCCAAATTCTACGCGCTCATGGAGATGATCGGCAACGATTGGACCCTGATGATCCACGTGGGCGATACCCTGCCGCCGGAAAAGAACCCGTCCTGCCCGCTCAAAATGGCCAAGCTGCGCCGCGCCTTCCCCGGCCCCCGGCTCATTGCCGCGCACCTGGGCGGCTACAGCCATTGGCGCTACGCCGTGGAGCACCTGGCCGGGCTCGATGTCTTTTTCGACACCTCAAGCTCCCTGTCCTTCATCGACGACGACACCCTGCGCGACCTGCTGGCCAAGCACCCAGCGGACCAGCTGCTCTTCGGCAGCGACTATCCGCTCTTCGACCCGGCGGACGAGATCGCCCTGGCGGAGCGCCGCATGGCCCCCCTGGGCATCAATGTGCAGACGCTGCTCAGAGCAGGCACCCTGCTCTTCCCGGAGCGCGAGGCAAAATAGCCCGCCAGCCCGCTGACGCGCCTCCCCAGGCCGCGCCAGAAAAAAGCCCCTGCCGGACACTTCCGGCAGGGGCTTTGCTTGTTTTGAGGCAGGAGTGCGGCCTACTTCTGCGCCGCTGCTTCCAGGGCCTTGAAGCCGGGCAGTTCCTTGCCTTCCAGAAACTCCAGGAACGAACCGCCGCCCGTGGAGATGAAGCTGAACCTGTCGCCCAGGTGCGCCGCGTGGACCACGGCGTCGGTATCGCCGCCGCCAACGATGGACAACGCCCCGCACTCCACAATGGCCTTGGCCATGCCGATGGAGCCGCTGGCGAAGGCCGGATTCTCGAAGGCGCCCATGGGGCCGTTCCATACCACGGTGCCTGCGCCCTTCAGCACGCTCGCAAAGGCGATGACGCTCTTGGGGCCGATATCCAGAGCCATGAGCCCGGCTGGCACCTCGCCGGTGTGCGAGGCCACCTCCGCCTTCTCGGCCTTGAAGCTCTTGGCCAGCACGAAGTCCACCGGCAGGTGGATGTGGGTGCGCTTGTCGGCTGCGGTCTCAAGAATGTTCTTGGCCTCGGCCAGCAGTTCGCGCTCCACCAGGGAGTCGCCCATGTCGATGCCCTGGGCCAGGCGGAAGGTGTTGGCCATGGCCCCGCCAATGATCAGGTGGTCCACCTTGCCCAGCAGGTTGTTCAGAATGCCCAGCTTGCTCGACACCTTGCTGCCGCCGGAAACGGCCACAAAGGGCCTTTTGGGGTTTTTCAGCGCGCCGTTCAGGTAGGTCCATTCCTTCTCCATCAGGAAACCGGCGCAGGCCTTGGGCGCGGCCAGCGGGGCCTCAGTGACGGAGGCGTTGGGCCGGTGCGACACGCCAAACGCATCGCTGACGTAGAGGTCGAGCCCGGCCATCAGCTCCTTGGCGAAGGCCATGCGCTCCGCCGGGTCCTTGCTGGTCTCGGCCTTGTGGAAGCGCAGGTTCTCAAGCATCAGCACCTCGCCCGGCTTCAGGGCGGCAATCTTGCCCTGCACCTGCGCGCCGACGCAATCTGCCGCCAGGGGCACGCTTATGCCCAGCAGCCCGGCCAGATGCGCGGCCACGGGAGCCAGCGAGAACTCCGGCTTCACCTCGCCCTTGGGCTGGCCCAGGTGGCAGCAGATGACCAGGGCCCCGCCCTTTTCCAGAATGTGGCGCAAGGTGGGCAGGCTCTCGCGGATGCGGGTGTCGTCGGTGACGCGGGTGCCGTCCAGGGGAACGTTGTAGTCCACCCGGATGAGCACCTTCTTCCCGGAAACGTCGATATCCT
The DNA here is from genome assembly GCA_002422505.1 of Desulfovibrio sp. UBA6121. Lineage (GTDB taxonomy): Bacteria > Desulfobacterota > Desulfovibrionia > Desulfovibrionales > Desulfovibrionaceae > Humidesulfovibrio. Next base: position 1,792 of record DIVX01000136.1, on the reverse strand, counting down.
TGAGGTAAAGCATGAATGATCCCTAGAGGCCCTTGTCGGCCATGAGCTTGATGAGGTCCGCCACGCGGCAGGAATAGCCCCATTCGTTGTCGTACCAGGTAACGATCTTCGCCAGACCGGAACCTGAAACCACGGTGTACTCGGCATCGATGATGCTGGAGCGCGGGTCGCCCCGGAAGTCGGTGGAGACAAGAGGCCGCTCCGAGAAGCCCAGAATGCCCTTGAGCGGGCCTTCGCTGGCGGTCTTGAGCACGGCGCGCAGGGTGGCGGTGTCCGTCGGCTTGGCCAGGGTGCACGCAAAGTCCACAATAGACACGGTGGGCGTGGGCACGCGCAGGGAATAGCCGTCCACCTTGCCCTTGAGTTCTGGAATGACCAGGGCCACGGCCTTGGCCGCGCCGGTGGAGGTGGGCACGATGTTCAGCGCTGCGGCGCGGGCGCGGCGCAAGTCGCGGTGCGGCAGGTCCAGAATGCGCTGGTCGTTGGTATAGCTGTGGATGGTGCACATGAGCCCGTTGACCACGCCGAAGGCGTCGTTGACCACTTTGACCGCAGGAGCCAGGCAGTTGGTGGTGCAGCTGGCGTTGCTCACGATGTTGTGCTTGGCCGGGTCGTACAGGTGCTCATTGACGCCAAGGACGATGGTGATGTCTTCTTCCTTGGCCGGGGCGCTGATGATCACCTTCTTCGCGCCGGCCGCAAGGTGGGCCGAAGCCTTGGGTCCGGTCAGGAACAGGCCCGTGCTCTCGATCACGATATCGACGCCCATGTCGTCCCAGGGAATCTGAGCGGGATCGCGAAAGGCGAGGCTCCTGATGGGTTTTCCGTCAATGACAAAACAGTCCTTCCTGACGCCCACCTTGCCCGCATAGCGGCCGTAATTGGTGTCGAACTTGAACAGGTGGGCGTTCGTCTCCACGTCGAAGAGGTCATTGACCGCCACGACCTGAAGGGATTCGGGATATCGGGTCAGGACGGCTTTGAGCACCTGCCGTCCGATCCGTCCAAAACCGTTAATGCCCAGGCGAATCATAAAAGCCTCCTTTCTCAGTTGTCGTCGATGCGGTATTTATGCTCCGCCATCAGGTCGCAGCGGGTCTTGAGCGTCTCGTGCATGTGGGCCTTGTCCAGGGCGATGGCGCTGAGGTTCGCCACCGCCTTGAGGAACAGGATCTCGTCGTCGCGGAACTTGCGCACCCGGTCCGCGTAGACCCGCAGAACGCCGATCGCCTTCTTCTCCAGCATGAGCGGCACGAAGAGAACGGACTTGATCCCCTCGGTCTTGGCCTTGCCGCCGTACTGGAAATCCTTGTCCGTCTGGACATTCTCGATCCAGATGATCTTTCCCTTGAGCGCCTTGCGGTCCACGCCGCTCTCCTCGATGAGAATCGGCCCCTTGCGGATATACCCCCGGGAGAGGCCGTGGGCCGCCCCGAGCACCAGCATCCGCTCCCGGGAATCGAGGAGCCGGATGCTCCCGGCCTTGACGCCCATGGCCCTGACCACGCTCTGCACGATCTTCTCCAGGACCTTCGACGGCTCCAGAGAGGCATTGATTACCTTTGCCACATCATACAGGGCAACGAAATAATCGACATCCTTCCCCTTCATGGTCTCACCTCCTGTTTGGTTGCAGAAAGCCGGGCTAACGCATGAAACCCATCAGGATGATCCCCAGACCGATTAGCCAGCCGATCACGGGTTTCACCTGTCGCGTCTCCTCCCGGGTTGCATAATAGAGAATGTACCCGGGAAGCATGGCGCACAGCATCCCCTCCCGGTAACTCTTCCT
>DIVX01000031.1 GCA_002422505.1 Desulfovibrio sp. UBA6121 | reverse complement strand
TCCTCGGAGTAGCGGTAGGCGTAGGACAAGAGGTCCTTGAGCTGGAGCTGGTAATATTGGCGGCGCTCGGAATCATCGAGCACCTCGCGACGGCTGTAGATGCCCTCGGTGCGGTCCTTGCGGGTCATGTGCGAAGTCCTCCTGAAAATACATAAGAAAAAACGGGGCGCTATTCGGCCAATAGCGCAGCATAACGGATTGGGTGCGGAATATCAAGCGATGTGTGGAGAGGGGCGGCGGCGGCTTACGCGGCGCTTTGTTCTCTCACGCTGAAATTGGCGTTTTTCCGGCTTGGATCTCTTTCAGGGTCTTCCCAGCCTTGTTCTTCCACTCTGTTCGGCCATTGGCTGACCGGCCCAAGATTACGCCTGCCGCGCTGCTTGGAGACGGGAAAACGTAGTCACGAGTGAAAGTATAATAATCGGCGGAATCAACAACGACATTGGCACCGATTATGTCTTGCCGAAGGGAATGGACAAAAGCCGGGATTGTATTTGTCTCTTCTTTTCGCATTGTCGAATCCTTGAAAACAGTAAATCCTGTCAAGGATTCCTGGCCGGACGCCGTTATCGTCCCCTGCTCAGCGTAAAGTATGTTTTTGGTTCTGCCACGGTCGTCTGCCTTTTTAAAAACTCCTAGTCCAATGAGGGGGCAGACATTAAGGATATCCTCATGCAGCAGACTGTCCAGGTCAGCTTTTTCCGCTTCAGTAAGATTTGGAGAAGACGATGAATTGGTGTTGTCTAGCGTAGCTTGCTTTGCTTCTTGAGCCATTTCAATAAGTCGGCTTTCAAGGTATTTTACATGTGCTTTGTTTAAGGAATTGTCTTTAGCTATGAAAAAGACGCCCCATGTCCAGAAGTCTTTCTTCGCATAGTGTTCGTTGAGCCTTGGTTTAACAGGATCTCCTTCCCCGATGTATATTACAGGAAGGTGACTTCTCTCTGAAGGGCCGACAAGAATATAGACCCCGGTTTGCAGAAACTCGGCGCGTCGCTTCGCCGCATCCAGGAAATTCGCTCGGGAAAAAACGACCGCAGCTCCCGTTCGGTTGGATTTTTCAATAATTTTAAGACCCTCGGGGTCACCGTCCGCGAGGAATATCTTCATCGAGAACGGGCGAGTGGTGTTGCTCATTGCAGGCTCCCAGTCCGAGTGTGTTGCATTACTTTACATTACGCGGGCCAGAAAAACCATACCAGCGGTGCCAGGGCCAGCCGGTACAGGGCGAAGGGCACCAGCGTCATGCGCGAGACCAGCCCGATGAAGATCTTGACTGCGGCGATGGCGGCAAAGAAGGACACCACGAAGCCCGCAGCCAGAAAGCCCAGGTCGCCTGGCTCCAGGGAGTGCCAGTTCAGCAGCAGGTCGTAGCCCACGGCTGCGCACATGACGGGCACGGCGGCCAAAAAGGAGTATTCGGCGGCGGTCCTGCGGTCCACATTCAGCAGCATGCCGCCCATGATGGTGGCCCCGGAGCGCGAGAAGCCCGGCCACAGCGAAAGGCACTGGAAGCAGCCGATGCCCAGCGCCAGGCCGGGGCTCAAGGAATCGAGCCCGGCCACCTTGCGCACGCGGCTTTGGCGTGCGGCGTGCGCCTCCACCGCAATCATGGCCACCGCGCCGAGGGCGAAGGCCAGGGCCACGGTGTGCGGGCCGAAAAGATGCTTGCGGATGGCGTGGTGCGCCAGAAAGCCGACGACCAGGGCGGGCAGGGAGGTTAAAAACAGCAGCAGCTGGCCGCGCAAGCCAGAGAAGGTGCGCGCCGGGTTGCTGCGCAAGAGGCCGGTGAAGCGCTCGCGGTAGAGCACCACAACCGAGAGGATGGCCCCGAGCTGGATGGCGATCTCGAAGGTTTGGGCCTTGGGTCCGGTAAAGCCCATGAGGTGCCCGGCCAGAATGAGGTGGCCGGTGCTGGACACGGGCAGAAATTCGGTCAGGCCTTCCACGAGGCCCATGAGCAGGGCGACATACCAGGGTGCCATGGGGGGGAGGCTCCTTGAAAGGGCTAGGGGATTCTTGGCGGTGGAAACAACAAAAGAGTCGTGCGCCGCTGCCGGTTCACCCGGCGGGCTCCGGTCCGTTCTTTCTGGGACAGCGGGGCTCTTTGTTACGGCGCACTTTTCTTTGTGTGGACCCCTTGCGGGGTCAGGGGCGGCTCAATCCGCCAGATTTTGCGAGCTTTGCACACTGGTTTGAACCTCCCTCCTGCCGTATGTTGTATCGCTTGGGGCCATGCGCCCCTTGTGAACAAGAAATAGGCACGTTTGAAACGAAGTAAAGGGCCGCGCGTGGTTTTTTTGCCGGGAACCCGTGTTGACTTTGCCCGGCGGGGGAAGCACCATCGGTCCATGAGCCTGTCCCTTGCCTTCATCGAGGCCATTGCCGAGGAGCGCATCCGCGCGGCGCAGGAGAATGGCGAGTTCGACGACCTGCCGGGCCGGGGCAAGCCCCTGGACCTGGAGGACGACGCCCATGTGCCGCCGGAACTGCGCATGGCTTGGCGCGTGCTCAAGAACGCGGGCTGCCTGCCGCCGGAGCTGGAGGCCGAGCGCGAGATACAAACCGCGCTGGAGCTGCTGGCGAACCTGAGCGACGAGGCCGAGCGCTACCGTCAGATGCAGCGCCTGAACCTCATGATCACTAGGCTCAACGAATCGCGCCGCCGCCCGGTGTTTTTGGAGGTGGAGCAGGTGTACTACGACAAGATAGTGGCACGGGTGCCCGTGCGCAAACCCCCGGATGGAGGAAAGACGCCATGAAGCTGTACCGCTGCCTTACCGGCCCAGACGACGCCACCTTCTGCCTGCGCGTGAGCGAGGCCCTGAACCAGGGCTGGGAGCTCTGCGGCGGCCCCACCCTCACCTACGACGGCAATCGCGTCATCGTGGGGCAGGCGGTGGTGAAGGAAGCCCCCGGCCAGTTCAGCCGCGACATCGACCTTTCCAAGCACTAGCCGTGGCCCGCGCGACCGCTTTGTGCCTGCTGGCGCTTTTGGCCTTGCTTGCGGCCTGCAACGGGCCGCAGGCTTCCGCGCGAGAGGCGCAGCTGGCCGAACTGCGCGAGCGCGTGGAGCGCCTGGAGCGCGAGTCCGCCCTGGAGCGCACCCAATTGGCAGAGGACGTGCGCGCCTTGCGCGAGTCTTTGGATGAGGCCAACCGGCAGCTTGCGGACCTGGAGCGCGCGGCCAAACCCGCTCAGCCCGGCGAGCCCGGTCAAACTGGCCAGACGGGCCAGACAGGGCAGACGGGGGGAGCGGGCAAATCGCCCCGCGCCGCTCTGCGCGCCTCGTTCAACCAGGCCGTGGAGGCCTCGCGCCTGGCCCTGGAGCGGCTGAACAAAAGCCTGGACGCGTCGCTTTCGCGCCCGCGCCCGCAGGAGCCCGCGCCCGCAAAATAGCCCCTGGCAGGGAAAAGACTGTCTTTGCGGGCCGCAAGAGGGTGGACGAGCGCGCGTGCCTTGGGGCATAGTCGCGCCTTGTCCGCCCGCACACAGGGCGATCCCCCTGCAAGGAGAATCCATGCGCGCCCGCGTTTCCGCCCTGTCCGTCCTCATCGCCCCGGCCCTAGCGCTGGCCGCCTGCCTCTGCCTGTGTTCCCCCGCGCCCGCCAGAGCCGACTCGCCCTATGTGCAGGGCCTGGAGCTGTACCGCCAGGGCAAGTACCCGGAAGCCTTGAAGGTGCTGCGCGCGGCCCTGCCCACGCCTCCTCCTCCAGCGGTGGGCCCCGGCCCTGCCCTGCCTCCGGCAGCGGATGAAGGCGAAGAACCGCCCCATGTGCGCGCCGTGCTGGGCTTCACCCTTTTGCGCATGAACCTGCTTTCCGAGGCCGAGGAGCAATTTTTGCTGGTGCACGCCAACCCGGCCATGCAGGGCGTGGGCGCGCTGGGCCTGGGCTGGACCTCCTTCGCCCGGGGCAAAACCTCCCCGGCGGTGGACGACCTGAACGAGGCCCTGGCCAAGAGCGCCCCGGCCAACGCCTTCCCCGACATGCTGCACGAATCCGTGCCGGCCAACGCCCAGCTGGCCCTGGGGCTCATCGCCCTGGGACGCGGCCAGGCCCAGGAGGCTCGCAAGTGCCTGGAGGCCGCCACGCAGGGGCCGGATGTGCTGGCCTCGCCCAAGGAGCTGTATTTGGCCCTGGGCGACGCGCGCGCCCAGTTGGGCGATGCGGCGGGCGCGCAGGCGGCCTGGGCCGAAGTGCCGCGCCGCGCCTCGCGCTTCCCGGGCGACGCCCCGCGCGATGAACTGGCCCGGCTCAAGAGCGCCCGGCTGTATGAAGCCCAGGGCAGTGCCGACGAGGCCCTGTCCGCGTATTCCTCCCTGGCCGGGGGGCGCTACTACGCTGCGGAGGCCCTGCTGGGCCAAACCCGCACCCTGCTGGGCCTGGGTCGGCCCGCCGCCGCCCTGCCCGCCCTGCGCCGCCTGGTGGCCCTGGACCCCAACCTGGCCGAGCCGCTGGAGCCCGCCACGCAGCGCGACCCCCTGCTGCGCCCGGCCCTTAAGGACTGGGGCCTGGCGTATTTCCACCGGGCCGAATACATGGCGGCTCTGTCCAAGCTTTCCGGCTATTTGGACGATGTGGACCCCAGGGACGAGGCCTGCCACCTGGGCATGGGCTGGAGCTTTTTGCGCCTGGGATATTTGAGCCGCGCCTGGGATTCCTTCAGCGACGCGGCCCGGCTCAAGCCCACATCGGCGGACCCGCAAGTGGGCATGGCCGCCACGTCCGTGGCCTTTGGCCAGCCGGAGCAGGCGCGCGAACTGCTGAACCGCGCCCTGGCCATGGAGCCGGGCAATGCGCTGGCGCTGAACACCCAGGGCCATCTGGAGCTTTCCCAGGGGCGCACGCAGCAGGCCCTAGACAGCTTCCGCGCGGCCCTCAAGTCACGGCCCGACTACGTCGACAGCCGCCTTTCCGTGGCGCGGCTGCTGTTTGAGCGGGCCGAGTACGATGCGGCGGCGTCTGAATTCTTCCGGCTGGTGACGCAGGAAAAACGCTCCACCACGGGCTGGAACGGCCTGGGCTGGGCGCGGCTGCGCCTGGGCCAGTACGACGACGCCCTCTCCGCCTTTGCCGAGGCGCGCCGCCAGAACCCCTCGCTGCCCGCCGCGGCTTACGGCATGGGCATCACCCTGGCGCGCCAGGGCCATGCCGAGCAGGCCAGCCAGCGCCTGGCCGAGGCCATCTTCCTGAGCCCGGAATTCGCCGCCACGCCGGAGGTGCTGGAGCTCATGCGCTCGCGCCCGGAGTACACGGAGCTGTTCCTGGAAATGGGCGAGGCCTACGCCCGCAAGTTGTATCCCACTACGGCAGCGCCCTATCTTGAGGAGTATCTGCGCCAGAATCCCAACAGCCGCCCCGGCCGCCGCGCCCTGGCCTGGGCCAGCTTCTGGGCCGGGCAGGAGGACAAGGCCCACGCCCTGTTCCAAACGCTCATCACCGTGAACAAGGACGACCCGGACGCGCACCTGGGCGACGGCCTGGCCCTGCTTTCGCGCGGGCACCTGGACCTGGCGGAGCCGCACCTGCGCGACGCCGTGCGCCTGGATCCCAAGAGCTCCCTGGCCTGGCGCGCCCTGGTGCTGCTGCTTTCGCGCCAGGGGCGCGACAGGGAGGCCGTGGCCGCCCAGCAGCAGACCCCCCGTTCCAGGGTGGAGCGCCTTGACCGCATGAGCGCCAGCGGTTTCGCCGCCCTGTCCGAGGGCCGCATCAACGACGCCGTGCGCGACTTTCGCCGCGCCATGCGCCTGGATTCCAGCCTGGCCGGGCCGCGCTACGGCCTGGCCTTCGCCCTGGTGGCCCAGGGCGACCACGAGCAGGCGCGCGAGGAACTGCTGGCGGGCCTGAACCTGGACCCGGCCTATCTGGACGATCAGGAGCTTTCGCAACTGCTTTCCCAGCATGCGGAGCTTTCCGCCCTGGCCGTGGACCTGAGCTGGAGCCAGCTGTACGCCCTGAACCTTTCCGCCGCGCGCGCCGGGTTCGAGCGCACCCTGGCCACCAGCCCCGGCAGCATGGAGGCGCTCTTCGGCCTGGGCGCCACGGCGTATCTACAGGCAGACTGGGCCCTGGCGGAGAACTGCTTCGACAAGCTGCTGCCGCGCGCGCCCCTCACCGGGCCCTCCTGGGACAAGTGGAGCCACCTGATGGATAAGCTGGGCTGGAGCGCCTACCATCAGCAGAAATACGACAAGGCCCTGCACGCCTTTGACTGGCTGCGCACCTACCACCCGGAAACGCCTTACGCCTCCGCCCTGGGGGGCATGGGCTGGGCGCTTTTGGGCAAGGGCCAGCCGCAGCAGGCCCAGGGCCTGTTCCTGCGCTCGCTGACCATTTTCCCGCGCAACCTTACGGCCATGCAGGGCATGACGGCCCTGAAAAAGGCCCCGGAAACCGACGACGAGGACATGGACGACGAGCCGGAACCGGTGGTCAAAACCAAGCGCAAGGGCAAGGCCGCCAAGGTCTCCAAGGCCGAGCGCGCAGACAGGGACGACGCCGGAGCTTCCGCCAGCAAGAAGGGCAAGAAGTCCAAGAAGGACAAGGCGGACAAGTCTGAAAAGCCGTCCAAGAAGTCGTCCAAGAAATCCAAGAAGACGGACGACGACGCCCCGTCTAAGAAGAGTTCTAAGAAGAAGTCCAAGAAGGCGGACGACGACGCCCCGGCCAAGAAGCCGTCGCAGAAGAAGTCCAAGAAGAAGGCGGAGTAGCCGGGCCGCCCAAGCCGGGCGACGGCATGGCGGGCGGTGGCGTTGCGGCGCTGCGGCGGAACAATAACTCACAGGGCCAGCGGGGCGACTCGCTGGCCTTTTTGTTGGCAGGCGGTCTGCGCGGCTGTGCCGGGGTGTGGCCGCGAGCGTTGCGGCAGCGCGGCGGGCGGGGGCAGCTTGCGGCGGCGGTTGCGGTGCCTGGGCCGTTGCGTGCGCCAGCGGCTGAGGGGCCTGCGCTTGCAAGGCCCACGCGGCGCACTGGCGCTGCCAACTTGGCGTGGCGGCTCCGCGCAGGCGGCCGGCTTCTGGTGTCTTGGTTTGTGGGGCGCGTCCGCTTGGCCGAACCCTGGGCGGCGCACTTTGGGGGCGCTACATGCGGGCCACGCCCAGAAACACGGCGTGCAGCGTGACCGCCAGGGTCAAAAACGCGGCCCTGGCCAGGGCTGGGGAAAGGCCAGGGAAACGGTAGTGCATGGCGTCGTGTGGGCAGGCCCCCACGCAGTCGCCGCAGAGCGTGCACGAAAGGCCCGGCTTCCCGGCTTCGATTTGAAGCGGCGTGAGGGCCGAATAGCGGCAGGCCCGCGCGCAGGCTCCGCAGCGGGTGCAGGCGTCCAGGCGAATGCCCATGCGCCAGGGCGAAAGCCGTCCCAGCAGATTTCCCACCATCCCGATGGGGCAGAAGGCCGTGCAGTGGGCCATGGCTCCCACCCGGCGCGAGACGAACAGCATGACCCCCACGCCCGCAAGGCCGAACCCGGCGGCCAGCCACGCCGCCGTGGCCACAGGCGCGCCCGCCAGCCGCAGGGCCAGCGCCCCGCCGCAGGCCAGCGCCAGCGCGGCCAGCCTGCCGCCAACGGTCCAGGCCTTGGAGAGCACGCGCGGCGGCCTGGCTCCACGTTTCGCACCCCAGCGCGAGCAGGCGTCGTCCCAGGCGCCGATGTAGCACAAGTGGCTGCACCAGGCCGGGCCCACCAGCAGCAGCGTGGACGCGAACAAAAGGGGCATGAATAACCCGCCGCCGCGATAGATCGGCCCGGCGGCGATGAGCGCGGGCACGGGCAGGTGCAGCCGTCCGGTCATCAGCAAATCCGTCAACCCGGCCAGGCCCAGGGCCAGCTGCACAAAAAACAAGGCCGAAAACAGCGCCCAGATGCGCGGCCGCAAGCGCCGGTGCGCGCGCGGGTCCAGAATGCGCCCGGTGAGCCAGGCCGCGTAGCAGGCCAGCAGCAGAATCTCCAGCCAGCCGGAGCCGGGCAGGAAGCGGTCCGCCAGCAGCAGGGGCAGGCTGGCCTTGCTGCAGGCCAGGGCCAGCGCCCCGGCGGTGAGCAGAAAAGCCGCCGCCTGGGGCCGTTCCGCCTCCCGCCCGCGCGCAAACACTCCCTGCGCCCGTGCGCCCAGCAGCCAAAGGCCAGCCGCCAGGCTTGCGGCGCATACGCCCGCCAGAATCAGCGCCAGGCGCAGCCAGGGTGCGCCAAAGGCCAGGCGCAGCTGCACCAGGTCAAGCCCGGTCACGGCCCAGTGCGCCGCGCCCAGAACAAGCGCCGCCGCCGCCGCCAGCCGCGTCCAGCCCCGGCGGGAGAGCAGCAGCAGCGGTACGGCGGCCAGCGCCGCGCACAGGGCCCAATCGCCCCGGCGCAGGGCATGGGCCGCCAGCAGCAGGTGGGAAAGGACCACGAGGGCGAGCATGAATTGCGGCATGGGCGCTGGCTCCTTTGAGTGAATATGAGGCAGGGGGCGCTGCCCCCCGCACCCCCCGCCAAAGGGTCTTCGACCCTCTGGACGCCCCTTGTGTGGGCGGTGGGCGAGGTCAAGGCGGGGCGGCCCCTGGCAGCCGAAGGCGGATCGGCTGGTCAGCACGGTCTGGGGGATGCCGGCAGGGTTCTTGTGCCACGGCCCGGCCCGGCTGGCCTTGACTTGAGTCATGTTGGTACGAACCATGGCCGCGATGAATTACAGTAAAAAAATATTGACAAACGATGATTGTTGGTCGAGAAACAAAGACAACACGCTTGAAAAGGAGTGAGCCATGACCAAAATTCAAAGATTGAGTTCCCGTCTGCGCCTTCTGTTTCTTGCGGGCATAGGGCTGGTGCCGCTGCTGCACGCCTTGGGCTGGGCCTATTTCGAGCAGGTGATAAGCACGCCGCCCTTCAGCTTCAGCCCGCTGCTGGGTCTCAGCTGGGGCCAGCCGCCGTTCATGGCTGGAGCCGTCACCCCAACCATGAAGCTGCTGGGTTTTGCCGCCTCCATGCTGCCCGGCGCGGCCACCATGTACAGTTTCGCCTGCCTGGCCGGGCTTTTTGGCCGTTTCGGCAAAGGGGAGATGTTCACCGCGCAGACCGTGGGCCTGCTGCGCCGCCTGGGCTGGGCCGTGCTGGCCACCCAGGGCCTGCGCGTGCTGCACGGTTCCCTGTCCACGCTTATTTTGACCATGGACAACCCCGCAGGACAGCACATGATTTCCGTCGGGCTGGACAGTGCCACCGTGTCCGAAACGGTCACCGGCGTGGTTATCATCCTGGCCTCCTGGGTCATGGATGAGGCGCGCAAGCTCAAGGAAGAGCAGGAACTGGTCATCTGACCCCAAAAGCGAGGAACGCCATGCCCATCAGAGTGAATCTGGACGTCATGTTGGCCCGGCGCAAAACGGCTTCCAAGGAGCTTGCCGCTGCAATTGGGATTACGGCTCAAAACCTGTCCATCTTGAAAACCGGCAAGGCCAAGGCCATCCGCTTTTCCACCCTGGCGGCCATTTGCCGCGAGCTGGATTGCCAGCCCGGCGATGTGCTGGAATATGCACCCGGCCCGGAGCCGGACGACTCCGCTGTGGCTGATGGTGAAGGCTAGGCGCGTGCGGTCAAGTGCGGTATTGCCTCTGTGCGCCGCCCCGGCTATGGCTGGCTGGAAAGGCGCGCAACAGGAGGTGTGCATGGAAAAGGACAAACTCGGCGCGTTGGCCGAGGTCAAGCTTTTTGAGGGCTTGCCCAAGGCTCAGTTGGCCAGTCTGGCGGAAATCGCCCTGCTCAAGCGCTTCAAGGCCGGGGCCCCCCTGTTCGAGGCCGGGCAGCCGGGCACGCATTTCTATGCCGTGGTGACGGGCAAGGTGCGCGTGTACCGGGCCGCGCCCTCCGGCAAGGAGCAGATTCTGCATGTTTTCGGCGCGGGAGAAGCCTTCGCCGAGGTGCCCGTGTTCGAGGGCAAGACCTATCCGGCCAGCGCCCAGGCGCTGGAGGACAGCCTCATGGTGTGCATTCCGCGCAAGGGATTTGCGGAGGTGCTGCGCCGCGACCCGGAGTTGGCCCTGGGGGTCATGGCCTTGCTTTCGGCCCGGTTGCGGGCCTTTGTGACGCAGATAGCCCAATTGAGCCTGAAGGAAGTGCCGGAGCGGCTGGCCGGGTACCTGCTGCTGTTGCGCGCCTCGCAAAATCGCGACGACCTGACCCTGGACCTTCCCAAGGGGCAGATTGCCTCCTACCTCGGCACCATCCCGGAGACCCTGTCGCGTGCGCTCAAGAAGCTGGCGGACCAGGGGCTCATTGAGACCTCCGGCAACCGCGTGACGCTTTTGGACCCGGAGGCCCTGGCCCGGCTGGCCGAAACAGGCCGCTGAGCCGCCGCGCCGGCAGGGGAGGTTTTCATGCGACCATCCCCCGCCGCAGGACGCGGGTCCGGGTCACTCCCAGGAGATGCAGGACACCGGGCAGGCGTCTATGGCGCCCTGGATCTCGTCGTCCGAGGCGCCGGTGGGGTTCACCACCTTGGCCTTGCCGGAGTCGGTGTCGAACTGGAACACGCCGGGGACGAGTTCGCAGCAGGTTTCGCAGCCAATGCATTCGTCTTCATTCAGGGTCACTGTTCCGGCCATGATTTCCTCCATTTTCTTATTTCTTACCCCCTACACCAGCTGCAGGGCCGTTGCCAAGGGGGGCGCGTTCGGGCAATTCCGCGCGGGTCAGCGGGCAAAAATGCCGGGCCGGATGCCGGGGTGCTCCGCCCGCAGCACGGCGCGCATGCCCGGGTGCCCGGTTTGCGCGGGCAGGCCCGGCGTGCTGGAGCCCGGCCCGTGCTCCAGGCGGAAGCTGCCTGCGGGCAGCACCGGGCGCAAGAGTCCGGGCAGGATGAGCGTCAGGCCCTCGGGCCGGGTGGTGTCGAAGGTGCCCTTGAGCTCCACGTTCCAGGCCGTGGCCTGGGCGTTGGCGGCCTCTATGACCCGCAGCATGGGCAGGCGGCGCGGGGTCAGCCGGTCCAGGCCGGGAATCTCCCGCCGGGCGTCGGCCCCGAAAAGCCCGGCCGTGAGCGGGCGCGTGGCCGCGTGGCGCAGCTCCGCCAGGGCGGCGCGCGGCTGGAAGGAGCCCGCCGCCAGGGAATCCAGGGCGAAGCGCCAGGAATCGGCCACCACGGCGAGATAGGCCGAACTGCGCGTGCGGCCCTCTATTTTGAGGGCGTCCAGGCCCAGGCGCGCCAACCAGGGCGCGTGCCACAACAGGCACAGGTCCTGCGGGGCGAAAAACTGCGTCCAGTCGGCCTGGCCCGGAGCGTTCGGCTCGTCGGTCCAGTGCTCCAGCACTTCCCAGGCCTCCGCGCCCAGGCGCTTTCTTTCCTCCACCACGGCGCGTAGGCGGTACTCATAGCGGCAGGGGTGGGCGCACGCGCCCATGCAGGCCGTGCGGCCGACCTGGTTCACGCCGCGCTCCACCATGTGCACGGAAAGCCCGCCGCGCCCGGAAAGGGCCATGCACTGCGCCCCGTGGGCGAAAAGCTCCAGCTCGAAACCCGGCAGGTGCGCATCGCGCGCGTGGGCCAGGGCGGCCACCTCCCCGGCGGCGCATTCGCGGGCCAGATTGGCGCGCGTGGCGCCCAGGTCGCGCCAGAAGGCCAGGCCTTCGGAGTTGCGCGTGTTGGCCTGGGTGCTCACATGCAGGGGCAAATGTGGGGCGTGGCGCTTGGCCAGCCGGGCCACGCCCGCGTCGGCCACGATGAGTCCGTCGGCCTGGGCCTCCACGGCCTGCTCCAGGCCCTGGCGCACCAGGGCGAGGTCCTGCTCGCGCGGGCTGGCGTTCAGGCACACGTACACGCGCACCCCGTTTTCATGGGCGCGGCGGGCGGCCTGGGTCAGCCCCGGCCCGGCGAACCCGGCGGCCCCGGCGCGCAGGTTGGGGCCGTCCGCCCCCAGGTACACGGCGTTTGCGCCGTAGATGAGGGCGGTCTCCAGGGACTCCATGTCGCCGCAGGGCAGAAGCAGTTCAGGGATGCGCATGCCCAAGGTGGTAGCCTTGCCGGGGCGGCGGGGTCAAGCCGTGGCGCATGGCGCAGGATTGGCGCAAAAGCCGGGCCTTGAGCCTCTCTGGACTTTTTGTAGATTATCGGCGAAGGTGCGCAAGCCAAGGTGTGCGCCATTGCCGCCGCCCAGGCCGGAGGATCATGCCGAACAGGACACAGCATTGCGCGGGGCGCACAGTGGCCAGCCGCCCGGAGGGCCGGTCCTGCCGGGCCAGCGGGCTCAGGTGGACCGGCTGGCTTTGCTGGGCCGTTATCGTGCTGTTCTCCTGCCTGTGCCTGCCGCCTGCGCAGCAGTCCCTGGCCGCCCCGGCCAAGGCTTCGGCCAAGGCTCCGGCCAAGGCTGCCAAAGAAAATCAGGTGGACGCCCCGGTGCGCCGCCTGCAAACCCTGCTGACCCGCAAGAGCACCACCAGAGAAGCCCTGCACAAGGTGGAGACCGAGCTGGAGCAGGCCAGAAGCGCCCAGCCCGATGGTCCCGCCGGGGCCAAGGCGACCTTTTTTCTGGCGCGCGCGCAGCAGGAGATAGCCAAACGCTCCGGCCAGAAGGCCGACTGGTTCAAGGCCGCCGAGACCTTCGGCCAGTGCGTGGAGCGCTTCCCCAAATACCAGCTGGCCCCGGACGCTTTGCTGCACCGGGGGCTCATCCGCCGGGAGCGCCTGGCAGACCCCGAGGGCGCCCAGGCGGACTTTGCCGCTTTGCAGCGCAACTACCCGCGCTCGCCCCTGGCGGCCAAGGCTTCGGCCCTGGCCCGCAAGACCGGCAAGCCCCAGCCCGGCGCGACCAAGAAGTACGAGCCCGCCGCCGCCCCTGCGCCCCCGGCCCCGGCCCCGGCCCCGGCCCCGGCGCAAGCCCATGCCTCGGGCCGCCCGCAAACCCCGGCGGACAAGCCGGAGCTTTTGGAGGTGCGGCCCAAGAACACCGGGCAAAGCGCCCGTGTGGTGCTTGATTTGGACTCCCGCGCGAAATATCGCTACCAGCTTCTGGAGCACCAGGGCGGCAAGGGCAACGCCGGGCGCATTTACGTGGACCTGCTGGACGTGCGACCACGGCCCGGACTGGCGGAGGACGTCGATGTGCCGGGCGGCATTTTGCGCAACATCCGCGTGGCCGCGAAAAAAAGCGGCGACACCCGCGTGGTGATGGAGTTCTCCGAGATCAAGGACTACCGCGTGACCGTGCTGGAAGCGCCCTTCCGCTTGGTCGTGGATGCCTTCAGCACCAGCGAGGGCAAGGCCAGCACGCCGCCGCCGGTTTCGGCCCCGGCCCCGGCGGAAGATCCCCAGGCCTTCAGCGCGCCCCAGGGCAACCGCAAAAAGTTGGCCGCCAATCTGGTGGAGCAGTTGGGTCTTACCGTGCGCACCATCATGATCGACGCCGGGCACGGCGGAAAGGACCCCGGCGCGCGCGGCGAGGGGCTGATGGAAAAGGACGTGAACCTGCGCATGGCCCTGGTTTTGGGCAATATTCTGAAAAAGCGCGGCTTCCGCATCATCTACACCCGCACCACCGACGAATTTCTGGCCCTGGAGGAACGCACCGCCCTGGCCAACGCCAAGAAGGTGGACCTGTTCATCTCCATCCACTGCAACGCCCACACAGACCCTTCCATGCAGGGCCTGGAGACCTACAGCCTGAACCTGGCCCGCACGCCCGACGCCGTGCGCGTGGCCGCGCGCGAGAATTCCGTTTCCGACAAGAACATCAGCGACCTGCAGATGATTCTCACCGACCTGATGCTGACCTCGAAGATCAAGGAAAGCGTGGATCTGGCGCGGGTGGTGCACAAAAAGGGGCTCACGGCCATTCGGAAAAAGTGGACCGTCATCGATCACGGCAACCGCGAAGCGCCGTTTTATGTGCTCATGGGCGCAAAAATGCCCTCGGCCCTGCTGGAAATAGGCTACATCACCAACAAGACCGAGGCCGCGCGCCTCAAGACCGACGCCTACCTGAACATCCTGGCCAACGGCATCGCCAGCGGCATTATGGAATACAAGCTGCAAATCGAGCGCTACACGGGCAAGTAGCCGCACGCAGAGCCACGGGCGCGT
The DNA here is from genome assembly GCA_002422505.1 of Desulfovibrio sp. UBA6121. Lineage (GTDB taxonomy): Bacteria > Desulfobacterota > Desulfovibrionia > Desulfovibrionales > Desulfovibrionaceae > Humidesulfovibrio. Next base: position 2,785 of record DIVX01000031.1, on the reverse strand, counting down.
GGGCACGGCGGGTCGTTTGTTCCTGCCGGGCGCGTTTGGCCTGGGGCTGCGCTCCAAAAGCGCGAAAAGTGCGCTGCGGTTGTGCTGCGCCCTCTCCCTGGGGCCTCCCGGCGGCCAAGGCCAGCCGGAAGACCCGAAGGGGGGGAGGAGAAGGGAGGCCGGAAGGCGCGCTAGCGCTGGTCGGCCCGGATTTCCAGGGCGTCCGCCACGGGGGCGGAGTTGGCGAAGTGGGCCTTGGCAAGGCCGGTGAAAAGCAGCATCGCAAGGACGGCCATGGCGGCGATGATCACGAGGTGCCCCGGCCCCACGAAGGGGGCGGGTGCGGCGAGGGCGATGGCCCGTGGGCGGTTTTTATGGCGGGTCATGGTGAAGATGCCTCCTTGCGAACGTTGTCGAGGGTGAGGCGGGAACGGAGGCGGAAGAGCGGAACCTCCGTTCCCGGCAGTGCAAACCCTCTCTGCACACGGCATGAATTAGGCAATGTTTGTGCCATCTGCATTTTTAATGTCATTTAGAATAGTTGCTGCTTTTGGGCGTGGCGCTGCGCACGGCGGATTGCGCAAAATGGTGCACAAATGCGCAGGCTCTTTGCACAAGCTGCGCATTGGCGGCCCTGCGTTTGAAGCAACGAAGAGGCGCCGGTTTTCTGGGCGAAACGGCTTGACGTTTCGGGGGGAGTCTGGAATAGACACCGGAGGTATTGTTCCCTAATTCACAATGGTTTTCGAGGCGTCGGACCAGCTTCCCGCAGCAGGGGAGGCCGGGCGGACGTCTGTCATTACGGTTTCAAGGGGGGTCTCATGGGGTTGATTGAGGCGATTGCGGCGCGCTCGGAAGAATTGTCCCAGAAATGGGCCGAGCTGATTCTGGGCACCTATCCGCCGGAAACCCAAGCCGTTTGGCGCAAAAACCTCGACCAGTTCACCAACCCCGTTGGGAACAACATCCTCGAATCCACCTCCAAGCTCATCCCCTTGCTGCTTACCTGGAACGACGCCGAGGCCGTGGCCAAGGCGCTCGACCAGATCGTGAAGATCCGCGCTGTGCAGGATTTCTCTCCCAGCCAGGCGCTCAGCTTCGTGTTTCTGCTCAAAAAGTTGCTGCGCCAGGAGTTTGTGGCCCAGCTTTCGGCCACGGGCGAGTTGGAAGAGCTGTTGCGCTTCGAAACCCGTGTGGACAATCTGGCCGTGATGGCCTTTGACCTGTACGTGGCCTCGCGCGACCAGATCGCGCGCATGCGCGTTGAGGAGGTCAAGCGGGCGCACACCAACATTGTGCGCCGCGCCAACCTCATGAAAGCGGACGTTGCGGCCCCCAAGGCCGTTTAGTTTTTTACGGCAGGGCGCTCCCGCCGCGCGCGCGGGGCGGCCAAACTACAAGCGAGGTGACGGCAGATGAAAGCGATCTTTTCACTCCTTATGGTCCTGGCCCTGGTGGTGATCGCCACAGTCGGGGCGGGCGCGGCAAAGATGCAAACCATCTTCGCGTACTGCATTCCAGGCACGGCGTTCATCATTTTCCTGGTCGGGTTCGTGTGCAAGATCATCTCCTGGGCCAAACGCCCGGTGCCCTTCCGCATCCCCACCACGGGCGGCCAGCAGCAGAGTCTTGACTGGATCAAGCAGAACAAGTGGGACAACCCCTCCACCGGCCCGCAGACCTTCATCCGCATGGCCCTTGAGGTGCTTGCCTTCCGCTCGCTGTTCCGCAACACCAAGACGGTGCTGACCCACGACGACGGCAAGAACCCCATCGTGGCCTATGTCTCCGCCAAGTGGCTGTGGCTCTTCGCCATCCTGTTCCACTACGGCTTCCTCATCGTCATCATCCGCCACATGCGCCTGTTCATGCAGCCGGTGCCCGCGCCCATCGCCTTCCTGGATTGGAGCGACAGCATCCTGCAGATCCTGACGCCCACCATCTACATTTCCGACCTGCTGCTCCTGGGAGGCCTCTCCCTGCTGCTGCTGCGCCGGTTCTTCGACGCCAAGGTGCGCTACATTTCGCTGGTGAACGACTACTTCCCGCTGTTCCTCATCCTGGGCATCGCCATTTCCGGTGTGTACATGCGCTACATCGCCAAGGTCGACATCATGTCCATCAAGGACGTGGTCATGGGCTTTGTTGCCCTCAACTTCAAGGTCCCCGCCGGCGTGGATGTGAGCTTCTTCGTCCACCTCTTCCTGGTGAGCACGCTGCTGGTGTACTTCCCCTTCTCCAAGCTGATGCACATGGGCGGCGTGTTTTTGTCCCCCACGCGCAACATGCCCAACGATACGCGCATCAACCACTACGAGAACGTGTGGAACGACCCGAATGTCAAGCCGCACAGCTACGAAGCCTACGAGAACGAGTTCCGCGCGCCCATGGCTGAGGCCGGCCTGCCCCTGGAAAAGACCCCGGAGGAGGCCGCCTAAGCGCGGCTTGACCAAAGCCCCCCGGACCATACGAGCAACAAACTTTTTCCGCGAGGAGAAGACATGGCAAAAATCATCAAACCCGATGAGATGCTCAAGAGTATCAACTATACGCCGCCAGCCACGAACTGGATGGACCTGCCCAACGATCTTTCGCCGGGCCGTTTCGCTTATCCTGCCAAGCAGGACAAGATTGAATACCTGATGCACGAGATCCCCGGCCAGTTCGCAAATCCGCGCGAGTGGAGCCCTGCCGATGCGGATTGGAAACTCCCGGCCAACTGGAAAGAAATCGTCATGAACGGCTTCCGCGAGCGCCTGGACAAGTATCGCTCGCTCAAGGTGTTCATGGACATCTGCGTGCGCTG
>DIVX01000095.1 GCA_002422505.1 Desulfovibrio sp. UBA6121 | reverse complement strand
TGCCGCGCATCTTCGGCGTGCAGTCGCACCACGCGGACCCGGTGTACCGCTACTACGCCGCCGATGCCGCCACGCGCCAGTTCAAGGCCGTCACCGTGACCGCCAGCGTGGCCCAGGCCGCAATGATCGGCAACCCGGTCTCCTTCCCCCGCGTGAAGCACTTTGCCGAACGCTACGAAGCCATTGGCGGCGCGGGCTCCTTCCAGGTTTTGCAGGTCACGGAGCAGCAGATCATGGACTCCATGATTGAGGCCAACCGCCACGGCCACATTGCCTGCACCCAGGGCGGGGAGTGCCTGGCCGGGGCCAAGCGCGCCAAGGAGCTGGGCCTCGTCAGCCCCGAGGAGACCCTCGTTCTCGACGCCACAGCGCATCACCTCAAGTTCATCGGCTTCCAGGAAATGTATTTCTCCAACACCTTCCCGCCCGAGTTCGGGGTCAACCCGCGCAAAGAGCTGGCCAACAAGCCGGAACTCATCATCACCCCGGCGGAAAAAACCGCCCTGGCCGAGGCCGACTACGTGGTCAAGGCCGCGCAGAACGTGGTTTCGCGCCTGGGTCTGGCCAAGAAATAGCGCCACCGCCATGGCCAAAAAAGACCGGGCGGACCGTCTGCTCCACGAGCAGGGCCTCGCGGAGTCCCAGGACGCAGCCATGCGCCTCATCATGGCCGGGGCCGCGCACTACCTGAAAAATGGCGAGAAGCTGCCCGTGGAATCGCCCGGGCAGCAGCTCCCCGTCGATACGGACTTCACCCTGCGCGGACAGGACCGCTTCGCCAGCCGGGGCGGCTACAAGCTGCTCACCGCCATCGAGCACCTCCATTTCAACCCCACCGGCAAGGTCTGTCTGGACGCCGGGGCCTCCACCGGGGGCTTTACCGACTGCCTGCTGCAGCACGGCGCGACCCGCGTGTACGCCGCAGACGTAGGCTACGGCCAACTGCACTGGAAGCTCAGAAGCGATGCGCGCGTCATCGTGCTGGAACGCATGAACCTGCGCACCCCGCCGCCCGTCGGCCCCGACTCGCCCTTCCCGGAACCCTGCGACGTGCTCACCGCCGACGTATCCTTCATTTCCCTCGCCGCCATTCTGCCCGGCTGCCTCACGCTCCTCAAGCCCTCTTGCGAACTCGTGCTGCTCATCAAGCCACAGTTCGAACTGCCCGCCGGACGGACCGACAAAGGCGTGGTGCGCAGCGAGACCGACCGGCAGGAGGCCGTGGACACAGTCCTGGCGTTCTGCCGCGAATCCCTCGCCCTCACGCTCGTGGGCATTGCGCCCTCGGCCCTGCTTGGACCCAAGGGCAACCAGGAATACGTGGCGTATCTGCGCCGGGGCTGACCGGAAGAGCTGACAAAGCCCAGGGGCGCCGCCCCTGGACCCCGCCAGAGGGCCGTTGGTCCTCTGGACACCCATTGCAACGCCGAGCGTCCGCTCGGCCCAGGCCTGATCCGTTGGGGCAGGTGCAGGGCAACACAGCCGCCTCCCCTGCCCCAACAAAGCGAAGTGGCGTTCTCCGGCGGTTTTACGCCGGAGAACGCCACTTCGCGCCATGGGGATTCCAAAGGGCTGCAAGCCCTTTGGCCGCCGGAGGCTATTCTCTTCTCTTGCCCATCGCTTCCGCCGCTAGGCCACCTTGCCGCCGTCGTCCACAGCGCCAGCGGCGGTCAAAAGCCGCGTCACCTCGGCGTCCTTGGCCACCAGGATCATGCCCTGGCTCTGCACGCCGCGCAGCTTGCGCGGGGCCAGGTTGGCCACAACGACGACCTGCTTGCCCACCAGCTCGTCCGGGCTGAAGCGGTCGGCCAAGCCGGCAACAATCTGCCTGGGCTCGGCCTCGCCCAGGGCGACCTTGACGATGAGCAGCTTGTCGGCGTCGGGGTGCTTTGCGGCCTCCAGCACAGTGCCCACGCGCAGGTCCAGCTTCTGGAAATCCGCGAACTCGATGTTCTCAGCAGGCCCGGCTGGGGCGGCAGGCTCCTTGGCCACTTTCTCGGCCTTGGCCTTCTTGGCTTCCGGAGCGCCAGCTTCCTTGGGCGCGGGGGGCGTGGGTTCGGGCAGCTCCAGGCGCGGGAACAGGTTGGAGGTCTGCGCCACGGTCACGCCGGATTCCAGCACGCCCCAGACTTCGGGCTCCTTGGGCAGCACGATCTTGTCCTGGTCAAAGGGCATGCCGAGCTGGTCGAGCATCTTCACGCTGGCTTCGGGCATGACGGGCCAGAGGTGCACGGCGACCTTGCGCATATGTTCCAACACCACGTACATGACGGTGCCAAGGCGGGCCATCTGCTTATTCTTGTAGAGGGTCCAGGGCGCGGTCTGGTCGATGTACTTGTTGAGGGCGCGCACGAGTTCCCAAAGCGATTCCAGGGCGCGGGCGGTGCGGAACTCGCCGAAGTTCTCCTGGAAGCCCTGCATGGCCAGCATGCCAAGATGCTTGAGCTCGGCGTCTTCCTGGAATTCTTCGGCCGGGCTGGGCACCTTGCCTTCAAAGTACTTGTGGGTCATGGCCAGGGCGCGGTTGAACAGATTGCCCAGGTCGTTGGCCAGATCGGCGTTGAGGCGGCCCACAAGGGCTTCCTCGGTGAAGGAGGCGTCGGAGCCGAAGGCCATCTCGCGCATGAGGAAGTAGCGGAAGGCCGAAGCGCCGTAGGTGTCCACCATGCGCTTGGGCTCCACCACGTTGCCCAGGGACTTGCTCATCTTGGTGTCGCGCACCAGCCAGTAGCCATGCACGTTCAGCGACTGGTAGGGCGCAAGGCCTGCAGCCTTGAGCATGGTGGGCCAGAACACGGCGTGGGGTTTCAGGATATCCTTGGCCACGATGTGGTTGGCGGCGGGCCAGAACTTCTTGAACTTCTCACCGCGCGGGTAACCCAGGGCGCTCACGTAGTTCAGCAGGGCGTCGAACCACACATAGCAGACGAAATCGGGGTCAAAGGGCAGCTCTATGCCCCAGGTGAGGCGGCTCTTGGGCCGGGAGATGCACAGATCCTCCAGCGCGCCGGATTCCAGCAGGCTCAGCACCTCGTTGCGGTAGCGCGCGGGGCGGATGAACTCCGGGTGCTCGTTGATGTGGTCGATGAGCCAACCCTGATATTTGGACATGCGGAAGAAGTAGT
>DIVX01000016.1:12484-25420 GCA_002422505.1 Desulfovibrio sp. UBA6121 | reverse complement strand
GCGTGCGCAACCTGGAGCGCGAGATAGCCGCCCTGTGCCGCAAGGCCGCCATGAAGATTGTGGAGGACAAAAGCGTGACTGGCGTGGCCGTGACCAAGCAGACCGTGGCCACCTACCTGGGCGTGCCCAAACACCGCCACGAGGAGCGCGAGGACAAGTCGCAGGTGGGCGTCACCACCGGTCTGGCCTGGACGCAGATGGGCGGCGAGCTGCTGCTTATCGAAGTGGTGCTCATGAACGGCTCCGGCAAGGTGGAGATTACCGGCAAGCTGGGCGAGGTGATGCAGGAGTCCGCCCGGGCGGCCCTTTCCTACCTGCGTTCCCGCTCGGATCTCTTCGGCCTCAAGCGCGACTTCCACAAGGAGATCGACATCCACGTGCACGTGCCCGNNATGACCGGCGAGATTACCCTGCGCGGACGCGTACTGCCCATCGGCGGCCTGCGCGAGAAGCTCCTTGCCGCGCACCGCGGCCTGGTGGGCACGGTGTTCATTCCGGCGGAGAACGAGAAGGACCTCAAGGAAGTGCCCGACGAAATCTTGAAGGATCTCAAAATTGTGCCGGTTGAGACCGTGGATACCGTGCTGGAGCAGGCTCTTGAGTGCGGCAGTTCCGGCGCGCTCTTTTGCGGGCGCGACAACATCTCGCCCTTGAGCAACCTGCTGGTAAAAGAAGAGTATCAGCGGCCCACGCATTAGCGGTGCCGCTGACGGAACCAAAATAAAAAGGCCGGGAGTTCCCGGCCTTTCTTTTTGTCGTGTGTCTGGCGTTATTTCTTCAAGTGCGCCAAGATGTTGTCCTTGATCCAGTGGTCATCCCACCATTCTACGGGGCTCACCTGCAAGCCGCCGATGACCATGCCGAAGTGCAGGTGGTCGCCGCCGGCAAGGCCTGTGGTGCCGGTCTTGCCGATGATGTCGCCCCTGTTGACCTGGGCGCCCATGGTCACGGAGATTTCGTCCAGGTGGGAGTAGAGGCTTTGCAGGCCCAGGCCGTGGTCGATGATGACGCAGTTGCCGTAGATGCCCAAGAACGCGGCATAGACGATGCGGCCGGTGTTGGCGGCGGGCACTGGGGCGTTGGCCACGCTGGCAAGGTCCACGCCCATGTGCGTCTGGTGGTCGATCTTCTCGCCCTGGTAGAAGTAGTCGCGCTGGTCGCCGAAGTTGGCGCGCCCGGCGGAGTTGGGCAAACGCAGGAACGGGCCGGACCACAGCGGAGTGGGGGAGGTATCCTGAGCAATCTTGAAAAGCTCGGCTTCGTTCTGCTTGCGCAGCTCCGTATTCACGCGCTTGTAAATGTCCAGGGGTGACTTTTCGGCAGGGTAGAGCGCTGTGTACTGGCTCATCTTTGAGTTCAGGAACTCATCGGGAATGTTCAGCTTGTCGGCCTTGAAAGGCTTGGGAATGGCCAGCACGGTAACGTTCTGCGTGGCCTGGTTGCCCGCCTTGTCGGTGGCGATGACCTTGGGCTTGAAGTCCGAGGGCTGCATGAGGTGGGGCATGGCGAAGTAGCACTGCCACTCCCCGCCGGGCTGCTGGTAGGCCTGGAAGAAATACTGGCCCACGGCCACGCCGGTGCGCTCCACAGGCTTGGAAACAGTGTAGCTTACCACTGCGCCGCCGCCCTGGTTCACGTTGTGGGTGCCGGGGGTGATGCTGAGCCTGGGCGGGGAAAAGTCCAGGGTCAGGTTCTGCACCAGGCTGGACTTGCCGCGTCCCAGCAGGGAAAGCAGGGCGTTGTTGCGAACCACTATGACCATTTCCAGGGGGCCTTCCTTGAAGCCTGCCTCGCGCGGGATGTGAAAGCTCTCCGTGTGGGTCAGTTGCGGCTCGGCGAAGAGCTTTTGCAGCACCACCACGCGCTTGCCGTCCTGGCTGGCGGTTATGGTGCAATCCTTAAGGGCGGAACGCCCCGAGGAGAGCGTGAGGTTGAACTCCGTGGCGTAGGAGGCCGCTCCAGTCTGGGGCGTCAGCTTGATGACGGGCGCGCCGCCATCGCGCAGGATGACGAATACGGCCAGGCCGACGAAGGCGATGAGGCTCAACAGGGCGCAAGCGCGCAAGAAGGCGCCGGAACTTTTCTTTTCAGCAGGATGTATTTTCATTGTCTCTTGGGGGGACTGGAGGTTGAAACAGGGCGCACGTCCTCACCGGAATATCGCCAAACCCGGCAGTGCCGGGGCGCGATTGGCCGGTGCGGCGCGCGTTCGCAGGTGCCCTCTGCCGACTTAAGCCTTGTCGGCCTGGTCCATGGCGTCCAGAAGTTGTATGGTCAGCTGGAGAAAGTCCGCCTCGGTGACGATGCCCACAAGCTTGCCGTTTTCCACCACGGGCAGGCAGCCGTACTTGTGGTTGTAGAGAATGTGCGCGGCCTGGCGCACAGTCTCGTCGGGGGAGATGGTGCACACGTCGGTGCGCATGATCTCCTGCAGGGGGATGCCCGCATCAATCTCGTCCTGGGTGGCGGGGTCGATGTTGGCCAGGTGCGAAATGGTGTTCGCCAGCACGTCGCGATTGGTGATGAGCCCTCGGAAGATGGTGTCTGCCGTGGTTATGGGCACGTGGCGTATGCGTTTTTTGTCCATGAGCACCCGCGCGCTCTGGAGCGTGTCCGACTCCCGCAGGGAGTAGACTGGTGACGTCATGAGCTCTCTGATCTTGAACATGGGCATCTCCTCGGCATTCTGGGGGCGGCTGTGGTTTGCGGGATGTTTTATCGATTGTTAAAGCAATGGCGGGTTGTGTCAAGAGCGCATAGGCCTGTGTTGACTTGCATGAGGAAATCTGGTCAGCACGGCGTGGCGCGAATCAAATCCGAAAGTGGCGGGAGAGCAAGCAATGCGGTTGGACCCCAAGAGACAGCGCGAACGCATGGTGAACGACCAGTTGAAGGCGCGCGGCATCGCCGACGCCCGCGTTCTGGCCGTCATGGGCGAGCTGCCGCGCCACCTGTTTGTTGAGGAAGCCCTGGCCCGGCAGGCGTACCTCGACAGCCCCCTGCCCATCGGCGAGGGGCAAACAATCTCCCAGCCGTACATTGTGGCCCGTATGAGCGAGCTGCTGCAGGTGGAGCCGGGCATGAAGGTGCTGGAAATCGGCACCGGCTCCGGGTATCAGGCTGCCGTGCTGGCCAAGCTTGGGGCAGATGTGCACACGGTGGAACGCATTCCCAAATTGTGCGCCAGCGCGCGGGAGCGTCTGCTTTCCCTGGGTTTGTTCAATGTTCATGTGAAGCAGGACGACGGCACCCTGGGCTGGCCCAGCGCCGCGCCTTTTGATCGCATCATCGTAACCGCAGGCGGGCCGGAAATTCCCCAGCCGCTTGTGGACCAGCTGGGAGAGGGCGGGCGCATGGTGCTGCCCGTGGGGGGAACGCGCCGGGCGCAATGCCTGGTCCTGGTGGAGAAGCTCCCGCAGGGCGTGCGCCAAAGCGAGGTTTGCTCCGTGGCCTTTGTGGATCTTGTGGGCAAGCACGGCTGGTAGCCTGCGCGATGCCGGGCGGCTTTTCCGCGATTTACACGCCCGCCGAAATCAGACATACTACTTTCCTGAAGCGTACCACGCTATTTCAGACAATGGAGAGTGCATCGTGAGTTCATGTTCCGGTAGTTCCTGTTCCTCGGCCGGTGGTGAAGCAAACGCCAAGATCGCCATGCAGGACCAGCTCATTTCCCTGACCCTGGAGCGCATCCGCTACAAGCTGTTCGTCATGAGCGGCAAGGGCGGGGTGGGCAAAAGCTCCGTTTCCGTCAATATCGCCGCCGCCCTGGCCGCGCGCGGGTTTAAGGTCGGCCTCATGGACGTGGACATCCACGGTCCCAGCGTGCCGCGCCTTCTTGGCCTTACCGGCCAGTTGGAGCTGGATCGCGGCAGTTTGGTGAAGCCCAAACGCTACAACGACAACCTGCATGTCGTTTCCATGGACTCGCTTTTGCTGGACCCGGACCAGGCCGTGCTGTGGCGGGGGCCCATGAAGACCTCGGCCATTCGCCAGTTCATTTCAGATGTGCAATGGGGCGAGCTGGATTTTCTCGTCATCGATTCGCCCCCCGGCACCGGCGACGAACCCATGACCGTGCTGAAGCTCATCCCGGAAGCCCTGGCCGTGGTGGTCACCACCCCGCAGGAAATTTCCCTGGCCGATGTGCGCAAGGCCATAAATTTCTTGCAGTACGCCCAGGCGAACATTCTTGGTGTTGTGGAGAACATGAGCGGCTTGGCCTGCCCGCATTGCGGCCAGTCTATAGACCTGTTCAAGAAGGGCGGCGGCAAGGCCCTGGCCGAACAGTACGGGTTGGAGTTCCTGGGCGCCATTCCCCTTGACCCGACCACTGTCGTCGCGGGCGACCTGGGCACCCCGGTTGTGCTCATGGAAGGCGATTGCCCCGCCAAGACGGCCCTGCTGGAACTTGGCGAGCGTGTCGCCCTGGCCGCCCAAACCAGCCTGGAGGCCGCCTCCACCGTGCACAAATAAGCAGAGGACCAAGAGAGCCATGCCTCTGAATCTTGCCAACATGCTCACCCTGGCGCGTATCTTTGCCGTGCCGGTCATCGTCGTGCTACTGTACATGGAGCAGGCGCTACAGACCGTGCTGCTGGCGTACCTGTCCGCCGGGGTGTTTGCGTTGGCCTCCCTCACGGACATGGCGGACGGCTACATCGCCCGGCGGCAGAACCTGATCACCAACCTGGGCAAGTTCTTGGATCCCCTGGCCGACAAGCTGCTCATCAGCTCGGTGTTGGTGATGCTGGTGCAGCTTGGCTGGGTGGAGGCCTGGATCGTCGTGGTCATCATCTGCCGCGAGCTCGCCGTCACCGGCATGCGCGGCGTTGCCGCAGATCGCGGCGTGGTCATCGCCGCCGACCGTTACGGCAAGCTGAAAACCATCGCCCAGAGCATCGCCCTGGTTCCGCTGCTTATGCATTATCCGCTTTTCGGCTTCGACCCCGCGCCCCTGGGCATGTTTGTGCTGTATATCGCTCTTGCGCTTACTGTTTTTTCGGGCGGGAATTATCTGTACAATTTCTATAAAAACTGGTTACAAGCTGAATGACTACGCGGCGACGCGCTTTGGACCACTTTTGGAGCACAGGGATGAACAGGGCGGACACCAGCCACATGGCGCGCATATCCAACTGTCTTCAAACCATTCTGGAGCTTGAGCCGGAATTGGAGAAGATCGAGCTTGGCAAAAGTCTGCTTGAGGAGTTCGACGTGCTCAAGGATTTCTTGCAGCGCATTGATACCGTTACCCTGAACGAGGATGACGTGGAACGGGTGGAAACCGCGACGGCCAATTTTCTGGATGAATTGCGCGCGCCCCTGGCCAAGGCGCGGCCTTCACGGGGCCTGGCTCCGCGCCTGCAGTGAGACATTGCTGATGGCGCGGCGCATTTTGCTTGCCCTCTTGATCGCAGTCAATCTGGTGCTGCTGTTTCGGCTCATCTGGAGCGACCATGGCGTGTTCGCCTACATGAACATGAGAAACCGCTCTGTTCTGCTGGAGGACCAACTGCGCGAGGTGGACGCCAAGAGCCTGGAGCTCAGCAACGAGATTCGCAGGCTCAAAACTGACCGCGCCTACCAGGAGATGGTCATTCGCGATCGCATGAACTACGTGAAGGAAAATGAGGTATTGTACATCTTCTCCGACAGGACCGACGTAGCCCAGGGGGCCGTGGACGATGAGAAGAAAGATTGAGTGGTACCAAGAGGTACTGGCGCTCGAACCGGGCTCGCGGATATTTTTCCCCCTGGCCAAGCTGTTTGTGGAGTTTGGCCAGTTGGAGGACGCGGAGAAAACGCTCCGCCAGGGACTTGACCGCCACCCCGACTCCATGGAGGCGCGGCTGCTGCTTATTCAGGTGCTTACCCGCCTGGAACGGCTGAGCGAAGCCCAGGAGCAGTTGCAGGCCGTCATCAAACCGCTGGAGCGCTACCCGGCGTTCTGGTCCCTCTGGGCGCACCAGACATCGGACAAGGACCGCGATTTCGCCGTGTTCCTCATGCTTGTGGCCTCGCACTTCACGGATCGTCCTGTTAAATGGACCGATGTCGTCATCGAGGGCCTCAACTCCCTTACCGACAGGCTCATCGGCCCCTTGAAAGACAGCGCCCGCAAGGCGCGCGAGCAGGCGGCCGAGCGCCATGCCGCGCCCGCCTTGGCCCCTTCCGCCATGCCGTCCCCGGCGGTCGATTCCGCCGAGGCGCCCTATGCTGGGCCCGCTCCGGACGCCGGAAGCTACCGTACCCGCACCATGGCGGAACTTTTGGCCTCGCAGGGAGATTTTGGCGGGGCGCTGGGCATTTACCGCGAACTTTGGGGCCGCGCCCTGGACGAGCACGAGAAGACCGACCTTTCAAGCCGAATCAAAACGCTTGAGGCCAACCTTGCCGCCGCGCCCGCGCCAGAGCAGGGCCCGCATGTCGCACCTGGCGAAGATCCCTTCGGCAAGCACGCCAAGAACAGGCTCATGAGCACCCTGGAGGCCCTGGCCGCCCGGCTCGAGTCGCGCATTCAAGCCTGACACCCCCACTGAGGTCATCGAACCATGTCCATCAGCAGAATGTTCCGTAGCCGGTGGCGCGCGCAACGCCGCCCCGGCCTTCTCCTTGTTTCCGCCCTTGCCTGCGTTTTGCTCGCCGTTCTTGGCGGGTGCGGCGCCCTTATGCCCAACTGGGATACCAGCGCCAGCACGGTGCGCACCACCATGCGCGAGACCAGGGACTACATCAACCCTGCGCCGCAGGTGGACGTGAACCGCTACAAATGGGACAACCCGAACCAGGAAAAGCTGGCGCTGCTGTTCTCCCCGGTCGATGCCAAGGTCATGGCCTTGACGCGCTATGTCACCAGCATCGACTACCGCCCCACGGAAGAGTGGGTGAACGCGCTCCTGCTGCGCTTTCCCTGGGTGGACGGCGTCATCGTGGCTGACTCGGAAGGCAACATCTTGAACCGCAAGCCGCCTGTGCCGCTCAAGCGCTTCAGCGAACCCCTGGTGTTCGAATCCATCTGGCGCGAAACGCTGGTGAAGACCGTGGTGGATTACACGGCGCTCGGCCCGGAACTGTACTTCGGCATGCCGAATTTCGACGGGTCGGAGTTCAAGGGCCTGCATGTGGTGAGTTTTGACCCGCGCGTGCTGTTCACCTTCTGCCCGGAGCCTGCGGAACTCATCATTGTTGACCCGCGCGCGCAGAAGTTCTGGGTTGCGGGCGAAACCGCCCCCACCGGCGCAGCCGAGCTTGCGGCCCTGCCCTGGATTGAGCTCATGAAGGAGAAAATCCACGGCACGGTGATGGCCGGAGACAAACAGTACACTTGGCTGGCCCGTTTCATCGGGCGCGACCTTTTCGTCTACGCCACGGAGAGCGCCAACGCCTCCTTTGAGGACAAAGGGTTTTCGCTGCCGTTCTTTGGCGGCAATTCGTAACCGGAACGCGGCGTTTCGCCCTCGGAGGACCCCCTCATGGCCCAGCAGATCACCGTCACCGAGCACCTGCTTTTGCACCAGAAGCAGGTGCCCATGGCCACCGGCCGCTTTACCAGGCTTTTCAACGAGCTGATCCTTTCCGCCAAGATCATTCACCGCGAGGTGAGTAAGGCTGGCTTGGTGGACGTGCTCGGCTTCACCGGCGACATCAACGTGCAGGGCGAAGAAGTCAAGAAGCTTGATGAATTCGCCAACCGCGTGCTGATCCACCGGCTTTCCCGTTGCGGCGCTTTGTGCGCCATGGCCTCTGAGGAAAACGCCGACATCATCGAGATTCCCGACGGCCTGCCCACGGGCGACTACTTTGTCATCTTCGATCCCCTGGACGGCTCGTCGAACATCGACGCCAACGTGAGCATCGGCACCATTTTTTCCATCTACCGCCGCAAAAGCCCCAGCGACACCCGTCTGCTCGCCAGCGACTACCTCCAGAAGGGCGCGGACCAGGTGGCTGCGGGCTACATCCTGTACGGCTCCTCGTGCATGATGGTCTTCACCACCGGCGACGGCGTGAACGGCTTCACCCTGGACCCCAGCGTGGGCGAGTTTCTGCTCTCGCACCCCAACATCCGCATCCCGGAGCAGGGCAGCATCTATTCCGTGAACGAGGGCTATTTCCACTACTGGGACGCGCCCACCCTGGAGGTGCTGGCCCACTTCAAGGCCGCAGGCATGACCCGCAAGAAGCCGTACAGCCTGCGCTACATCGGGTCCCTCGTGTCCGACTTCCACCGCAACCTGGTGTACGGCGGCATCTTCATGTACCCGTCCGACAACCGCGACCCCAGCAAGCCCGGCGGCAAGCTGCGCCTGATGTGCGAGGCCGCGCCCATGGCCTTCATCGTCGAACAGGCGGGCGGCCTGGCCACGGACGGCGTCAACCGCATCCTGGACATAGTGCCCGGCCACCTGCACCAGCGCGTGCCGCTTTTCGTCGGCTCCAGGCTGGATGTGGAAACCGTGCGCGACATTTACACCGCCGCCAAAAAGGACTGAGCCGGTGCTGGTCCTCGGCGTCGAGACCTCCTGCGACGAAACCGGGGTCGCCCTTGTGCGCGATGGCCGCTTTGTGGCCGAATCCCTGGCCTCGCAGACGGACATCCACGCGGTGTTCGGCGGCGTTGTGCCGGAGATTGCCTCCCGCGAGCACCAGCGCATGCTGCCGATCCTGTTCCGCGAGGTGCTGGCGAAAACCGGCCTGGCGGCGGCAGATATAGAGGCCGTGGCCGTGGCGCGCGGGCCGGGCTTGCTGGGCAGTTTGCTGGTGGGCATGAGCTTCGCCAAGGGCTTGTGCCTGGCCACCGGCGCGGCGCTGCTCGGGGTCGATCATCTGCACGCGCACCTGCTGGCCCCCGGCCTGGAGGCGGAGTTGCCCTTCCCGGCGCTGGGCTTGCTGGTTTCCGGCGGGCACACGCACATCTACCGCATGGATTCGCCCACGCAGTTCACGCTGCTTGGCCGCACCCTGGACGACGCAGCGGGCGAGGCCTTCGACAAGGTGGCCAAGCTTTTGAATCTGCCGTATCCCGGTGGCCGCTACCTGGATGACCTGAGCCAGGGCGTGGAGCCGGACCGGAACCTGTTCCCCCTGGCCTATGTGCACAACGACAATCTGGACTTCAGCTTCAGCGGGCTCAAAACCGCCGTGGCCGAGTATCTGGGCAAGCATCCGCACCTGGCCTATGCCGCCATGCCCGAGGCCGACGCATTGCGCGGCGGCGGGGCCCTGGCCCTGGCCAGGCATCCGCAGGAACTGGCCTTGGTCGCCGCCGCCTTCAATCATGCCGTGGCCGAGACCCTGCGCATCAAGGTAGAGCGAGCGCTGGACCGGGAGAAGGGGCTCGCAGCCCTGGTGATTGCCGGCGGCGTGGCAGCCAACTCGCATGTGCGCGCCGCCATGCAGCGCACCGCAGCCGAACGCGGCCTTGTTTCCTGCCTGCCCAGGCCCGCCCTGTGCACAGACAACGCGGCCATGATCGCCCATGCGGGCAGCCTGGCCCTTGAGGCCGGATACCGCCACGGTCTGGACCTGGAGTCTGTGCCGCGCGGCCGCGCCGTGCCGCAGGACTGGACCCGCGCATAAGCGCTGCCGCCGGGCTTGCGGCTTGACAGATCAAGGGCGGAGAACTAGTTTATGAAGAATGCGGCATGGCCTTCATCCCCTGGGCGTGCCGCTGAAACTGAGTTCAAAATCAAGACACTATCTTGCTGAAGGAGAGAATATGGCTATCCAGGTGACTGACGGCAATTTCGAGCAGGAAGTTCTCAAGAGCGCTGTGCCCGTGCTGGTTGATTTCTGGGCGCCGTGGTGCGGTCCCTGTCGCGCCATGGGTCCCATCATCGACGAGCTCGCCACCGAGTTCGACGGCAAGGTCAAGATCTGCAAGATGAACGTTGACGAGAACTCCGCCAGTCCCAGCCGCTTCGGCATCCGCGCCATCCCCACCTTGATCCTGTTCAAGGACGGAGAGGTGGTCGATCAGTCCACCGGCGCCGTTTCCAAGAGCAGCATCAAGGACATGATCGCCAAAAAGGCGTAGCGACCGATGAACACTTACGACGCTGTCGTCATCGGCGGTGGGCCGGCAGGGCTCACCGCCGCCTTGTATCTCGTTCGGTCTGGTGTGCGCGTGGCCCTGGTGGAGAAGCTTTCTCCGGGCGGGCAGGTGCTCATGACTGAGGAGATCGAGAACTATCCCGGTTTCCCCAAGGCCGTGAAGGGCTACGAGCTTGTGGACAAGTTCGTGGAGCATCTGGCCGCGTACGAACTGCCCCGCCACTCCGACGAGGTGCGCAGCATCACCCGCAGGGATGACGGCTACGACATCGTGGTGGGCGAGGAAACCCTGTTCGCCAAGGCGGTTGTTCTGTGCACCGGTGCGCGCTACAAGCGTGTGGGCACCCCCGGCGAAGACTTGTACACTGGCCGGGGCGTCTCGTACTGCGCCTTGTGCGACGGCAATTTCTTTCGAGGCAAGACCGTGGCCGTCATCGGCGGCGGCAATTCTGCCCTGGAGGAATCGCTGTATCTTGCCCGTCTGGTGGACAAGCTGCACCTCATCCACCGGCGCGACGAGTTCCGCGGCTGCAAGTGCTACCAGGACAAGTGCGAGACCAATCCCAAGATCAGCATCATCCGCAGCACCGTGGTGGACGAAATCAAGGGAGATCCCTTCAAGGGCGTAACCTCGGTGGCCCTGACCAACGTCAAGACCGGTGCCAAGAGCGAACTGCCCGTGGACGGCGTGTTTGTGTTCGTTGGCTTCGAACCCGTGGCCGGCTTCGTTCCCGCTGATCTTGAGCGCGACAAGGCCGGCTTCGTCATCACCGATTGCGAGATGCGCACCAACCTGCCAGGAATTTTCGCGGCGGGCGATGTCCGCAGCAAGAACTGCCGTCAAGTCGCCACCGCAGTGGGTGACGGCGCCACCGCCGCCACAGCGGCTTACGCCTACCTGGAACACCTGAATGCCTAAACGTCTGCTCGCGGTTCTTCTGCTCCTGCTGCTGCCGCTTGTTTCCTCTTGCGGCCTCATCGACTATTATTATTTGCCCCCGCCGGATGATACCGCGCAGGAGCTTTTTGAAACCGGCATGGACTACATGCGCGACAAGCGCTATTCCGTCGCGGCGGAAAACTTCATCAAGCTCAAGGACCGCTATCCCTTCAGCCCGCTTACGCCCAAGGCGGAAATCGCCCTCGGCGACGCCTACTTCCTGGACTCGAAGTTCCTGGAAGCCCTGGACGCGTACAAGGAATTCGAGAGCCTGCACCCCAGCAGCCCGCAGATTCCCTATGTGCTGTTCCAAATGGGCCTGAGCAACTTGAACCAGTTCCGCACCATCGACCTGCGCCAGGACAATGTGAAGGAAGCCCTTGAAATCTTCTATCGCATGGAGGAGTCGTACCCGAACTCCGAGTTCTCCGAGGCCGTGAAGCAGAACATCTACAAGTGTCGTAAGATCCTGGCGGAGCATGAGATTTTCATAGCCGACTTCTACTGGCGCACCAGCAAATTCGGCGCTGCCTGGCACCGTTATCTGTTCGTGCTTGAGAATTTCGCCGATGTGCTGGAGTTCAAGGAGTACGTTAAGAAACGCGCTGAATACTCCTATTTCGAGTATCAGAAGGTGCTTTCGGAAGAGGAGCGCGAACGGGTGCAGTGGACCTGGAAGCGCCTGCTCAAATGGCTCTAGCGTCCCTGCAGCACCTGGAGCCTTTTGCACATGGAGCCGCCCGTCCCAGACTTTGAACCCAGCGCCTGGACCTTTCCCGGCTGGCTCGGCCCGCATATGCTGGCCGATTCCCGCTTCGCTCGGGCGTACAACGCCCTGGGCGACGACCGCCGCGCCCTGCTTAAGAGTCTCATCGCCCGGCACTACGCGCTTACGCCACCAGCAGGAACGTTTCAAACGCACAGCACAGAGCGGTGCGGCATTCTGGAACGCTCGGTGTTGCGCGCTCCCGCGCCCTTCGCCCTGCTGCTGCTCGACGCCAGCATTGATTCCCCGGCCCTGTTCCTTTCCGCCTTGCTGCCGGCCCTGTGCGCCCGGGTGCCCCAGGTGCTGGCGGTGCGCCTGGGCCCGCGTTCCGCCCTGTCCGATGCGCTGCTCGTGTCCTGCGAGCTTGCCGGAGTGGAAAGCCTGGCCGCCCTTGGCCCGGTGCAGGCGCAACGGCTGCTTGCAGACTGCGCGCAGAGCAGCGAGCCCGGCCTTGTGCTCTACGCCGACAGCGCCGAGATCCGCCGCATTTTGAACCGGCCCGCCGTGCGCCAGGCCTTGGACGCCTCGCCTTTGACCCTTGTTCCCTTGCGCGCCCCGCGCTTGGCCGGGCTCTGGCGCGATACCTCTCTTGATTTTCCGCCGGAGGATGTGGCCCTGCTGTATGGCGGGCTGCCCTTCGAGTGCCGGGGAGCAGCGCCTGGCAACCACGCCCGCACTGCCCCGGATGAATCCTCCTGGCATGACTTCAGCCTCGCCCCGCGCGACCTGCTGCTGGTTCCGCCTGCACGTTCCGGGCAGGGCAGGGCGGCAGTTACGGTGAGCGGCGATTGCCTCGGCCTGTGGCGCTGGCCGCAACTGCACCCGAACATCTTTGTGCAGGAGCGCCAGATCTTCAGCACTCCCTGATATCCCTTTTCCCGGCACCACAGCGAAGGCGGCAGAACGTGAGCAAAAAAGCCATCCCCTCCAAGTATCTGCACACCATCCGCAACATCGGCATCATCGCCCACATCGACGCGGGCAAAACCACCCTGTCCGAGCGCATTCTGTTCTACGCGGGCCGCATCCACCGCATGGGCGAAGTCCACGAGGGCACGGCCACCATGGACTTCATGCCCGAGGAACAGGAGCGCGGCATCACCATCGCCTCTGCCGTCACCTCCTGCCTGTGGCGCGGCTTTACCGTGAACCTCATCGATACCCCCGGCCACGT
>DIVX01000016.1:0-12443 GCA_002422505.1 Desulfovibrio sp. UBA6121 | reverse complement strand
GAGCCTCAGTCGGAAACGGTCTGGCGGCAGAGCGAGTCCTACCACGTGCCCAAGCTGGCCTTCATCAACAAAATCGACCGCCTCGGCGCTGATTTCGCCGCCGTGCTGCAATCCCTGCGCGAGAAGCTGGGCGCCAATCCCCTGGCCGTACAGGCCCCGGACGGCGAAGGCGCGGAGTTTCGCGGCGTGTTTGACCTGGTGCGCATGGAGCATTTGGCCTTTGACGCCGAGAGCCGCGGCGCGGAGTACGAACGCAGGCCGCTTACGGATGCCGAGCGCGAACGCGTGGCCCCCTGGCGCGAAGCCATGCTGGAGACCCTGTCAGATGCCGACGAAAGCATCATGGACGCCTATCTTTCCGGGCAAAACATCGCCCCGGAAGTGCTGACCACGGCCATCCGCGAGGCCGTCATCGGGCTCAAGCTGGTTCCGGTGCTGGTGGGCTCCGCCCTCAAGAACGCTGGCGTGCAGCCCCTCATGGACGCCGTGTGCGACTATCTGCCCGGCCCGCTGGAAGCCCCGTTGCAAACCGGAGTGGACCCGGCCACCCACCTGCCCAAGAGCATTCCCGTGGACCCGGAGGCGCCGCTCTCGGCTCTGGTCTTCAAGGTGGTCATGGAGGGCGGACGCAAGCAGTCATTTCTACGCCTGTATTCCGGTCATATGGTCGAAGGTGAAAGCGTGTACAACGTGACGCACGACTGCGAGGAACGCGTGGCGCGGCTGTTCCGCCTGCACGCCGACCGGCGCGAAAAGATCGAGCTGGCCCGCGCAGGCGAGATAGTGGCCGCCGCTGGCCTGC
This sequence comes from Desulfovibrio sp. UBA6121, assembly GCA_002422505.1. Taxonomy (GTDB): domain Bacteria; phylum Desulfobacterota; class Desulfovibrionia; order Desulfovibrionales; family Desulfovibrionaceae; genus Humidesulfovibrio. The sequence goes on along the minus strand of DIVX01000016.1, from coordinate 11,641 downwards.
GCTTTGGCCGCACGGGCGATACCCTGGCCCGCAAGGAAGACCCGGTGCTGCTGGAACAGATAGCGGACTACAAGCCTGTCATTTCCCTGGCAATCGAGCCCAGAAACGTGGAGGAGGGCGAGAAGCTGGACGAGGTGCTACAGCGCTATCTGCTGGAGGACCCGACCTTAAGCGTTGTGCGCGATGCGGAGACCGGACAGGTGGTGCTCTCCGGCATGGGCGAGCTGCACCTGGAGGTGTTGCTGGAGCGCATGGCGCGCGAGCACGGCCTTAAGCCGCGCACGGGCAAGCCGCAGGTGGTCCACCAGGAGACCGTGACCCGCCAGGCCGAAGCGCAGGAGGAATTTCACCGCGAACTGGGCGAGGTGCTGCACTACGGGGCCGTGCGCCTGGGCGTGGAGCCCCTGCCGCGCGGCCAGGGCCGCATCGTGCAGTTCGAACTGGACCGCACCCGCTTTCCGCAAGCCTGGCTCGACGCCGTGGACGAGGGGCTTTCCGACGGGCTGGCCTGTGGCGTCATTGGCGGCTACCCTGTGCAGGATGTGCGCCTGCGCGTGCTGGACCTGCCCCGGCGCGAAGGGGAATCAAGCGCGGCGGGCTACCGCATGGCTGCGGCCATGGCCTTGAAACGCGCCCTGGCCGAGGCGACGCCCATGCTGCTTGAACCCATCATGTGGGTAGAGGTGAACGCACCGGACGCCTTTGTGGGCGAGGTTGTGGGCTTGCTGGGCTCCAAGGGGGCCAAGATCGAAAACATCCAGGATCGTGGCGGGCAGAAGCTCATCCAGGCCTTTGCGGCTTTGCGGCAGATGTTCGGTTTTTCCACCTACCTGCGTTCCGCCACGCAGGGGCGTGCGGCCTTTGTAATGAAGTTTGCGAAATTTGACGTTCTCGCCTAAGCCGTTGGCCGCCTTGGACCGATACGTCAAAGGAGCGCATGAGATTTGTGGCGCGTTGCCTTTTTCCCCATTAAGGACTACGCTTAGTATCGCTGGACAGTTGCCGTCGTTGCCGGGCTTAGACCGGCAGGAGCGCTTTTTTTTGCAGGGCGCGAAAGAGGACCATTTTGCACGAATCGGTGGGGAGTGAATCTGCCGTGAGGAGCCTCACGTGATGTCAGACGACGAAAGCCGTGCGATTTTCCGCGAGGAAGCTCTCGACCTTCTTGCGGAACTCGATTCGACTTTGCTTGAGCTGGAGGCCAATCCACAGGACACGGACCTGGTGAACCAGGTGTTCCGCGCCCTGCACACCATCAAGGGCTCCGGGGCCATGTTCGGCTTCGACGACATAGCCGACTTCACCCACGCCATAGAGAGCGTTTTTGACAAGTTGCGCAACGAGGAGCTCACCGTCACCAGGGAGCTCATCAGCACGTCTTTTGCCGCGCGCGACCATATCCTGGGCCTGTTGAACGGGGTGGACGAGTGCGGCAACGGCAGCCCGGAAAGGGGCCAGGCCATTCAGGCCGAAGTATTGGCGCTCATGGCCTGCAAACCTATTTTGCAGGACCCGGCCCCGGCCTGTTCCCAAGAAGCTGTCCCCGCCGAATCCGTTGCGCAACAAAGCCCGGCCACGGAACCCGCACCGCCAGAGGACGTCTCAAGCAGTCCCTCGCAGTATCGCATCCGCATCCGCCCGCGCGATTCCAAGGTCGGCAAAGAGCTGAACCTGGACATGCTGTTTGAGGACCTGCGCGGCCTGGGCGAGTGCACGGTGCGCCTGGACGAAAGCGCCCTGCCGGAACTGCAGGCCCTGGACCCGCAAACCCTGTACCTGTCCTGGGAGGTGACGCTTGCCACCACGGCCAGCCGCTCAACCATCCTGGATCTTTTCTTTTTCACCGACATCGACCTGGATGTCGAAGTGGTGCAGGCCGATGCCACTGGCCAGTTCCCTGAATTCTCGGATGCGAAAAGCAGCGGGACGGCTTCCGGTCAGTCTGTCGCCGCCACACCGGAGATAGAGCTACCAGAAGGAGCTGATTCTGCGGCGTCCGCCAGCCCCGCCGCCCTTGCTCCGTCTGCTGTTTCCGACGTTTCCGCCCCTGCTGCCGCCAAGCCTGCGCCCGCCGTGCGCCCGGCCACCGATGCCGCGTCCCCCAAGGAGCCCATGGCCAAGGCCGCGCCCAAGGACGGCAGCAACAGCCTGCGCGTCGCGGCGGACAAGCTCGACACCCTGGTGGACCTCGTGGGTGAGCTTGTCATCGTGCAGGCGCAAATTTCGCAAATCGTTTCCGAGCGCGGCGACCCCATGCTCACCGCCCTGGCCGAGCAATTGGAACGCCTGAGCGCCGACCTGCGCGACAGCACACTCGGCATCCGCATGCTGCCCATCGGCTCCGCCTTCAGCAAATTTCGCCGTCTGGTGCGTGATTTGTCCTCCGAACTGGGCAAAGACATAGAGCTTGTGACGCGCGGCGAAGAGACGGAACTGGACAAGACCGTGCTGGAGCGCCTGGCCGATCCCCTGGTGCACCTGCTGCGCAACAGCATCGACCACGGCATCGACATGCCCGACGAGCGCAAGGCCGCAGGCAAACGCCCCCAAGGGCTCATCCTGCTTGAGGCCGAGCACTCCGGCTCGGAGGTGCTCATCCGCATCACCGACGATGGCAAAGGCATGGACCCGGAAATCATTCGCCGCAAGGCTGTGGAAAAAGGCCTGCTCGCCCCGGATTCCGAGCTTTCGGACAAAGAGGCCCTCAAGCTCATCTTCCTGCCCGGCTTCTCCACTGCGGCCACCGTCACCAGCATCTCCGGCCGGGGCGTGGGCATGGATGTCGTCCATCGCGCCATTGACTCCCTGCGCGGAGCCATTGAGATATCAAGCGAGTTGGGCCACGGCACCACCATCACCATCCGCCTGCCGCTTACCCTGGCGATTATTGAGGGCCTGCAGGTGCAGGTGGGCGACGGCTTTTTCGTCATTCCGCTTTCCCTGGTGGAAGAATGCGTGGAGCTGCTGCAAAAGGATGTGGACCCCACGGGCCGCAAGCGCATCATCAACCTGCGCGGTGAGCTTGTGCCTTACATCAGCCTGCGCCGCTGGTTCGAGATAGAAGGCGAATCGCCGGAGATTGAGCAGATCGTCATCACCGGCGTGGAAGGGCGGCGCATCGGCATCGTGGTCGATCATGTCATCGGCGAGCACCAAACGGTGATTAAGAGCCTGGGCCGCGTGTACCGCGACGTGGAAGGCATCTCCGGCGCCACCATCAAGGGCGACGGCAGCTTGGCGTTGATTCTCGACGTGCCCCGGCTGGTGCGTTCCGTTGTGGCCGAAAACGAGTTCTGAGCCAAAGTCGCCGCAGCATATGACTGAACGCAGCAGAAAAGCCAGGGCAGGCGGCAGCCAGTCCAACCAGGAATCGCCCCTGGGCCTTGCCCGCATGAACGACCGCATCTTTGACCGCTTCAGCGAGTTCATCAAGGCCGAGTTGGGCATCAAGATGCCCACCTCAAAAAAGACCTTGCTTGAAGCGCGCTTGCAAAAGCGTTTGCGCGACCTGGACATGAGCACCCACGAGGAATACTGCGAGTACCTGTTCAGCCCGGAGGGCATGGAGCAGGAGCTGGTGAACCTTGTGGACGTGGTGACCACGAACACCACGGATTTCTTCCGCGAACCCAAGCATTTTTCCCTGTTGCTGGAGCGTGTGCTGCCTGCGCTTTTCTTGTCCAAAGGCGTTGGGCGCAAGGTCAACGTGTGGAGCGCGGGCTGTTCCTCCGGCGAGGAACCCTACACCCTGGCCATGGTTTTAAGCGAATACGCCCGCGAGAACACAGGGTTTATCTTCAATATTTTGGCAACGGACATAAGCACCCAGGTGCTGCGCATGGCCGTGCGGGCCGTGTACCCGGAATCCAAGATCGGCCCCATTCCGCAGGACTACCGCAAGCGCTACCTGTTGCGCAGCAAGGACAGAACGCGCAGGCTTGTGCGCATCGGTCCGGATGCGCGCGGCCATGTCCGTTTCCGTCGGCTCAACTTCATGGAGGAATTCTCCTTTGAGGAGCAGCTCGACATTATTTTTTGCCGCAACGTGGTCATCTATTTTGATCGGCCGACGCAGGAGAAACTGTTCTCCCGCTTTTGCCGCAAGCTTGCACCGGGCGGGTATCTGTTCATCGGGCATTCTGAAAGTCTCGCTGGAATGAATTTACCTCTTGAGCCCATCGCCCCGACAGTATATAGAAAGATTTGATATGAAGCCCCGTAAAGGAGCACCGTAGTGGGCAGGCCCATCAAAGTCCTTGTCGTCGATGATTCCGCATTAGTGCGGCAGACGCTCATAGATATTTTCAATTCCGACCCGGATATTACAGTCGTCGGAACCGCAGCGGACCCGCTTGCCGCTGCGGAGAAGATGCGCGAGGTGGTGCCCGATGTCATCACCTTGGACATTGAGATGCCGCGCATGGACGGGCTGACGTTTCTGCGCAAGCTGATGAGCCAGCACCCCATCCCCGTGGTCATTTGCTCCTCCCTGGCGGAGGAGGGCGACGAAACCACCTTTCGCGCCCTGGAATATGGCGCGGTGGAAATCATCACCAAGCCCAAGGTGGGCACCAAACAATTTCTGGAAGAATCGCGCATCCGCATCATCGACGCCGTGCGCGCCGCAGCGCAGGCCAAGGTGCGCGTCATGACCGGCCCGGCCTCGCTCAAAGTGACGCCCAAGCTCGACGCCGACGTTATGCTGGCCAAGGCCGCGCCCGGCACGCCGAACTTCCGCACCACGGAAAAGGTCGTGCTGGTGGGCGCCTCCACCGGCGGAACAGAGGCCCTGCTGACCTTTATTCAGGCGCTGCCGCTGGACTGCCCGGCAATCGCCGTTGTGCAGCACATGCCGGAGCATTTCACCGCCGCCTTCGCCAAACGCCTGGACAGCATCTGCCGCGTTACCGTGCGCGAGGCCAAGGACAACGACACCCTGCTGCGCGGCCAGGTGCTCATAGCGCCCGGCAGCAAGCACATGCTGCTCAAGCGCAGCGGCACCCGCTATCATGTGGAGGTCAAGGAAGGCCCGCTGGTTTCGCGCCACAGGCCCAGCGTGGACGTGCTGTTCCGCTCCGGGGCGCGCTACGCGGGCAAGAACGCCGTCGCCGTCATCATGACCGGCATGGGCGACGACGGGGCCAAGGGCATGCGCGAACTGTTCGACACCGGGGCCTTCACCATCGCCCAGGACGAAGCTTCGTGCGTGGTTTTCGGCATGCCGCAGGAAGCCATAAAGCACGGCGGCGTGCACAAGATCATGCCGCTCACGTCCATTGCGGCGGAGGTGGTGCGCCTGTGCAAGGACTAGCGCGTCGCGAAGTCCCAGGGGCCAGCCAGGGCATTTGACGAAAGCCCCTCGCGCAGCCTGGCCAGGAACTCCCGCCGGGGCAATTCCTGCGCGCCAAAGCGCAGCAGGTGCGCCGTGGTCTGCTGGCAGTCGATGAGCGTGCAGCCGCGCGCGTCCAGCCAGCGCACCAGCGTGGCGAAAAGCGCCTTGCTGGCGTTTGGCGTTGAGCAAAACATGGACTCCCCAAAAAACACCCCGCCGAGCGCCACCCCGTACAGCCCGCCCACCAGTTCGTCCTCTCCGCTTGCATTGCGCGCCCAGGCCTCTGCGCTGTGGGCAAAGCCAAGGGTGTGCAACCCCTCATAGGCCTGCACCATCTCCGGCAGAATCCAGGTGCCGTCTTGCTCCGGCCTTGGGGCGTTGGCGCAGGCGCGGATGACATGGCCGAAGGCCTTGTCCAGGGTGTAGCGGAAGCAGCCGGAGTTGAGGCAGCGCTTGAGGCTTGCAGACACGTGCAAGCGCTGGGGAAACAGCACCAGGCGCGGGTCTGGCGACCACCAGAGAATGGGCGAGCCCTTGGCGTACCAGGGGAAAATGCCCCCGGCATAGGCGCTGACGAGCCGCTGCGGCGAAAGATCCCCGCCGATGGCCAGCAGCCCGTCCGGGTCCGCCTCCGCCGGGTCGGGGAACACCGGGTCGTCGAAGAGGCGGTAAATGCTCACCGGATCATCACCTGGCCATCATTGCGAGAGCTACGCCAGAGCGGGTTCCGCCGCGTGAACCTCCAGAGCCGTGTAGCGGAACACGAACTCGCCGGAGCATTCGCCGCAGTTCATGCCGCTGGCCTTGGCCGGGGCCTGCGGGTCGGCTCCGGGGGCCAAATCCACCAGCACGCTGCCGCCCTTTTGCAAACTGCCGAAGAGCAGTTCCGGGGCGATGGCGTCCTTGATTTCCACCTGCACCACCCGGGCCATGGGCCGGGCCCCGTAGGCCGGGTCGAACCCCAGCACGGCCAGGCGCACACGCGCGGCCTCGGTCAGGCGCACGCTTACGCGGCGTTCCTTGAGCTGCTCGGAAAGCTCGCGCACGTGCTTGTCCACCACCTTGAGCATGATGGCGTGGTCCAGCGCGTCGAAGGGCACCACGGCGTCCAGCCGGTTGCGGAACTCCGGGCTGAAAAGACGCTCAATGGCCTTGAGCGAGCCGGACTTGCGGTCGCTCGCGGCGTTGCGCGTAAAGCCCATGCCGCCCTTGGCCAGCTCCTGGGCCCCGGCGTTGGAGGTCATGAGCAGAATGGCGTGGCGGAAGTCGGCCTTGCGCCCGGTGTTGTCCGTCAGCGTGGCGTAGTCCATCACCTNNGTTGAACACGTCCGGGTGGGCCTTTTCGATTTCGTCGAACAACACCACGCAGTGCGGGTTCTTGCGCACGGCCTCGGTGAGCAGGCCGCCCTGGTCAAACCCCACGTAGCCCGGGGGCGCGCCGATGAGACGGCTGACCGCGTGCTTCTCCATGTATTCGCTCATGTCGTAGCGCAGGAACTGCACGCCCATGACGTTCGCCAGCTGCTTGGAAAGCTCGGTCTTGCCCACGCCCGTTGGGCCGGTGAGCAAAAACGCCCCCAGAGGGCGGCCGGGCTGCTTCATGCCTGCGCGGGAACGGCGGATGGCCTTGCACAAAATGCCCACGGCGGCGTCCTGGCCGTACACGGCCTTGCGGATCTCGTCCTCCATGCCCTGCAGCCGGTCCTTGTCCGTGCCGGTAAGGCGGCGGGCGGGAATGCGGGCCATGCGGGCCACAACGCGCTCCACGTCCTGCACGGTGATGCGCTGGTTCTTGCGCGGGCGCGTGGAGAGCTTGAACTGCGCCCCGGCTTCGTCCAGCACATCGATGGCCTTGTCGGGCAGGAAGCGTTCGGTGATGTAGCGCGCGGAAAGCTCCGCAGCGGAGCGCAGGGCAGGGGGCGTATAGACCACGCCGTGGAAGTCCTCGTAATAGGGCTTGAGGCCCTTCAGGATTTCCACGGTCTCGTCCACGCTGGGCTCCACAAGGTCGATGCGCTGAAAGCGGCGCGAAAGGGCGCGGTCCTTCTCGAAGTTGTTGCGGTATTCCTCAAAGGTGGTGGAGCCGATGCAACGCACCTCGCCCGCCGCCAGGAAGGGCTTGAGGATGTTCGAGGCGTCCATGCTGCCGCCGGAGACCGCACCCGCGCCCACGATGGTGTGGATCTCATCCACAAAGAGCACCGCGCCGGGCACGCGCTTGAGTTCGGCCAGGACTCCCTTCAGCCGGGCCTCGAAGTCGCCGCGATACTTGGTGCCGGCCAGGAGCGCGCCCATGTCCAGAGCGTATACGCTGGCCTCAAGGAACTGCCTGGGCACCTTGCCCTGGGCGATCATCAGGGCCAGGCCTTCGGCCAGGGCGGTTTTGCCCACGCCGGGGTCGCCCACGAGGATGGGATTGTTCTTGCGCCTGCGCGCCAGCACCTGGATCATGCGCTCCAATTCAGCCGCGCGTCCGATGATGGGGTCGATCTCTCCGGCTCTGGCTTTGGCGGTAAGCTCGCGGGTGAACTCCTCCAGCGGGTTCTTGCGCTGGGGGCCGTCCTGGCGCTGGGCGCGGCGCTCGGGTCCGTCCTCGTCGCCGGGCAAATCGCCGGGTTCGTCGTCCAGGCCGCCAGGGCGGCTGGGGTCGCGCAGGCCGTGGGAAATGTACTCCAGCACGTCCAGGCGCGAAACGCCCTGGCTGGTGAGGAAATGCACGGCAAAGGAGTCCTCCTCCTCGAACATGGCGGCAATGACGTCGCCCACCTCCACAAGCTCCTTGCCGGAGGATTCCTTTTGCCACACGGCGCGCTGCATTACCCGGCGCACGCTCAAGGTCTGCACCACCTCGGGGTCGCTGTCGGCGGGCAGGGGGTCCATGTGGTCGCGGAAGAAGCTTTCAAGCTGGCCGCGCAGGCGCTCCACATTGGCCCCGCAGGCGTCCAGAATGTTGCTGCCCACGGGCTCGTGGGTCATGGCGAAGAGCAGGTGCTCCAGGGTCAGGTATTCGTGGCGGCGGCGGCGGACCTCGTGGAACGCGCTGGTAAGCACTGATTCAAGTCCCTTGCTCAACATGTCCGTCAGACCTCCTCCAGGCTGGCGCGCAGGGGGTAGCCCGCCGCCTTGGCCATGCTGTGAACCATGTCCACCTTGGTTTCCGCTACCTCGGCCGTGTATACGCCGCACATGCCAAGCCCTTTCTTGTGCACGGCCAGCATGATGCTCATGGCCTCGGGCTCCGGCTTGTGGAACACGCGCCGCAGCACGTGCACGACGAATTCCATGGTGGTGTAGTCGTCGTTGTGCAGCAGCACCTTGAAGCGCCTTGGCTCGCGCGTTTCGTTGGCGTAGTCCAGGCCGGGCGCCTGCCGCGTGTCCGCTCCGCCGCTCATGTGGCGGGGCTCCTGTGGTCCGGGGAATTCTTCATGGATACCATCTTAGCCATTCGCTGACGTTTGTCGAGGGGGGGAGGCTCAGTCCGTTGCCCGGCGCGAGAGGATGCGCCCCTTGGCCGCGTCGTCAAAGACGAAGGACTCGTCTTCCGGCAGGCCGTGGGCCTCGCGGTGCTGGCGGTTCAATTCGTGGTAGGTGGCCTTTGAGGCGGAGTTTGGCGGCAGCCGCAACGCCATGGCGCAGGCCGCTATGGCGTCCTCATCGCCTTCGATTTCTACGAAGTCGCCAAAGGGCAGGGTGTCCAGGCAAATCTCGCAGCCCAAAAGCGACCAGGTTTCGCGGACCTTCTCGTAGCGCAGGACGGGCAGATAGCCCAGCCCGGCCAGAATCTCGCGCATGGGCTGCACGCTCAGCACCTCGGTTTCGGCTTCCTCGTATACTTTTGCCGTGGCGGAGCTTGTTTTAGCAGCGGTTTTGAGGGTCAGCACGTGGCGGCAGTTGTGTTCGCGCAGGCGCAGCAAAGTGCCGCACGCCTTCAGGCCGCGGTTCGCGTCGTCGTACACTACATTGGACTCGAACCCTCGGCCCAGCGGTTGTGCGCCAAGCTCCGCCAGGCGCATGCGCAGGGCCTCGTGGTCTACATCCAGAAACTTTATCTCGGTCTCAAGCGCCATTTTTCCGCTTTTCTCCTTCGAGCCCTGCTGCTAGGGTTCACTCGCGCCGGAAAGGCGCATGCGAGGAAGATCAATGCTCCAGAAACACCTAGTTCTCGGCTTGGCCGGAGCCGCTGGCACCCTGGTTCGGTTCTGGGTGGGCGGCTATGTGCAGCGCCTGGCCGGAGAGGCCTTTCCCCTGGGCAATTTCATGGTGAACCTGAGCGGCTGCCTGTTCTTCGGCCTGGTCTACGCCCTGGTCGAGAGCCGCAGCGGCCTGCCGGGGGAGATGCGGCTTTACGCCCTCACCGGCTTCATGGGTGCGTACACGACCTTTTCCACGTACATGTTCGAGTCCGTTGCGCTCCTGCAGCATGGGCAGTGGCTGGCGGCCTCGGTGAACCTGGTGGGCCAGACCGTGCTGGGACTGGCCTGCATCATGGCCGGGCTGGCCCTGGGCCGTTTTTTTTAGCGCTGCCGCGCACGTTCGCGCCTTCTTGGCCGCTACCCGGCCGAGGCCTCGGTCTCCACGATGGGCGGGTGCTGGCTCAAGTCGTAGAACCCGCGCAAGGCGAAGCCCAGGTTGAAGTGCGGAATGCGCTCGAAGTGGATGAAGCCGATGCTTTTGCCCTCGGTGATGTCCGACAAGGCCATGAGGCCCACGGGCACGGGAAAGGGGATGGGCGCGGAGAAGATGTTGGTCAGCCTGTTGGAGTAATGCTCCTTCAGGTAGGCGATGATCTTGTCGCGCTCTTCTGGCGTCAAGGCCTCCAGCACGACGCGGCGGCTGCCTGCGGCTTCCGGGGCCTCGCTCATGCCCTGGGCGGCAAGCAGCTTGTCCCAGTCGATGGCTTCCTCTTCTTCAGGGTCCCAGACGTTGCGGAACAGGTGCACTTCCACGTCGCGGCGGCCTTTGAAGCTCTTAATGGTCATGGACACGGCATAGGCCCGGTCAATGGGCAAGGGACGTTCGGGTGCGATGCAATTGATTTCCACAGCTGGCCTCCGGCGAATTTCGTAACAGCAATGTAGTCTGTTCGCCCGCACGACACAAGGGGCTAGGCGCTCAAAGGAACGGGGAGCATGTCGAAAGCATTTGAACTTGTCAGCGATTTCGTGCCCATGGGCGACCAGCCCCAGGCCATAGCCGAGCTTGAGGCCAATATACGCGCAGGTGTGCGCGACCAGGTGCTTCTTGGCGTCACCGGGTCGGGCAAGACCTTCACCGTGGCCAACCTTGTGGCCCGGCTGAACCGCCCGGCCCTGGTGCTGGCGCCGAACAAAACCCTGGCCGCACAGCTTTTCAACGAGTTCAAGGGCCTGTTTCCGAACAATGCCGTGGAGTATTTTGTAAGCTATTACGACTATTACCAGCCGGAAGCCTNNTGTCCTGCATCTACGGCCTTGGTTCGCCCGAATACTACGCCAAGATGATCATTCCGGTGGAGACCGGCCAGCAAATGAGCCTGGAAGCGCTCATCAAGCGCCTGGTGGAGGTGCACTACGAGCGCAACGACATGGATTTTCACCGCGGCACCTTCCGCGTGCGCGGCGATTCGTTGGAGCTCATCCCGGCCTATGCGCGGGAAAAGGCCCTGCGCGTGAGCTTCTTTGGCGACGAGATAGAGAGCCTGCAAGAGACAGACCCGCTCACCGGGCAGGTGCTGGCCACCCTGCGCAAAACGGTCATCTATCCAGGATCGCACTATGTTTCCGACCAGGACAATTTGAAGCGCGCCACCGACGCCATCCGCGACGAACTGCAGCAGCGCCTGGCCGACTTCCGCGCGCAGGGCAAGCTTGTGGAGGCCCAGCGGCTGGAGCAGCGCACCATGTTCGACCTGGAGACCATCGAGGAACTGGGCTACTGCAACGGGATTGAGAACTACTCCCGCCACCTGGACGGCCGCGCCCCGGGCGATCCGCCCGCCACGCTCATCGACTATTTCCCGGAAGACTTCCTGTTTTTTCTCGACGAGAGCCACATCACCGTGCCCCAGGTGGGCGGCATGTTCAACGGAGACTTCTCGCGCAAGAGCACGCTTGTGGACTTCGGCTTCCGGCTGCCCAGCGCCCTGGACAACCGTCCACTGAACTTCGACGAATTCAAAGGGCGTTTGAACCAGGCTGTGTATATCTCGGCAACGCCCGGCCCCTGGGAGTTGGACCGCGCCCAAGGCCTTGTGGTGGAGCAGGTCATTCGCCCCACGGGCCTGGTGGACCCGGAGATTGAGATTCGGCCCGTGGCCGGGCAGGTGGACGA
>DIVX01000171.1 GCA_002422505.1 Desulfovibrio sp. UBA6121 | reverse complement strand
TCGGTTCGTTCTGCTAGTCGAAGTCCGAGCGCACGCAGTTGCGGCCCGACTGTTTGGCGCGGTACAGGGCCGCGTCGGCCTCGCGCACAAGGGCCCCAGAGCTTTGATGCGGCGAGGGCGCCTGGCAGGCCACGCCGAGGCTGACGGTGACGATGCCGCCCGGAGCGCCCAGGTGCGGCATGGCCAGGGTCAAAACCTGCTCGCGGATGCGCCGCGCGGCTTCCAGCGCGCCCCGGGGGCCGGTGTGCGGCAGCAACACCACGAATTCCTCCCCGCCGAAACGCGCCGCCAGGTCGGACTCGCGCTGGCCGCCACGGGAAAGAGCCCCTGCAATGGCGCGCAGGCAGTCGTCTCCGGCCAGGTGGCCGTAGTGGTCGTTGTAGTGCTTGAAGTGGTCCACATCAAGCAGCACCAGGGAAAGGGGCGAGCGGGAGCGCTGGGCGCGCGCCCATTCCACGTCCAGGGCATGGTCGAAGCTGCGCCGGTTGGCTATGCCCGTCATGCCGTCGGTGTTGCTCAGCCGCTCCAGCTTGGCGTTGGCTTCCTCCAGGGCGCGGGTGCGCTCCGCCACCATGCCCTCAAGCTCCCTGTTCTGGTCGTACAGGTTCTTGAGGGGGTAAACCTCGCCGTCTTCCACAAGATGGTAGGGGATGGAGATGGTGCTGTTCACTATTTTCCACGCGCCTTGCTCCTGCCGGAAGATGAGCAGCAGGCGCGCCGTTTCCTGGGAGAGGATATGGTCCGCAATGGGCAGGTGGATGTGAAAAAAGGCCGTTGCCGTGACCACGTCCTCGCTCAGGTCCTGCAGGGCGAGATCCAGCAGCTCTATGCGCAAGGGGCTGGGCACCTGGGAAAAGTCTTGCCGGGTGATCTTGACCCAGGCCTCACGGGTCTTGACGAGGAAGTCGCCTCCGCCGGTAAACCCGCTGAAGCATTCGCTGAATTTCCCAGTCAGACTGTCGTCGCGCCCGGCGTACAGTTGCAGGTATTCGTCGATGAGGCTGCGTATGAGCTGCTCGCGTTCCGGTCGCATGAGGCTGGTCCTTTTGTGGCGCTGCAGCTCGGAGCGGCGCACTCTGGGGAAGCGCCGCATTGCCTGAAGTTCAGGTTTGCTTCGCACTTAAAGTGGTGCAGACGGTGTGACTTTATCTTGTTCCCCGGCGGGGTGCCAGAGGAAAATCGCCCTGGTCGCACAGATTTGCGGCCTGGCGGTCTGAGTGCCCGGCGCCTGCGGGCGCGACTGGTTTGCGTCGCGCCCGCAGGCTGCTCAAGCGGAAAATCAGGAAGAGCGGCGGTTCCGGTCAGCCCAGGTCCTCCACCAGATTCTTGAACGCGCCCTTGGCCCCGGCCAGCGCGCCGCCAAAGCCGCCGCCAGGGTTGCCCCAGGCGCTGGAAAGGTACAGCCCCTTCACCGGGGTGCGGTTTTCCAGGCGCGTCAAAAAAGAATTGTCCACGGTCTGGTCGTAGCCATAAATGGCCCCGCCGGGGTTGCCCGTGAAGCGCCGGTTGGTGAGCGGGGTGGAAACCTCGCTCATGGCGATCATTTTGGAAAGTCCCGGCACCATGTTGGCCTCCACGGTGGAGACGAACAACTGCTGGATGCGGTCCTTGGCCTGATTGTACTCGTGCTTGTTCCCGGCCTCGTAGTCCTTCTCGTACTTCTTCCAAGGCTCAAAGCCGGAAAGGCACATGATGGCCATGGTGCTTGCGCCCTTGGGCGAAAAGCCCGGCACGATGTTGTCGTATATCATGCAGCCCAGCCCGGCCTTGGCGAAATCGCCCCTCAGGGAGGCCGCGTAGGTCACCTCCGGGTCGTCCATCAGGTCGATGGAGAATTCGGCGCGGGGCTGGATCTTGGTGATGTCCTGGTTCAGGCCCAGCCAGACGATGACGCTGCTGAGGCTGGGGTTGAACCCGGCGATGCGCGCGGCGTAGTCGCCTGGCAGCGTGCCCTTGGGCAGCATGCCGAAGGTGACCGGGGCTGCGGCGTTGCTGACCACGGCGCGGGCGGCGAAGGTTTTGCCGGAGGCCGTGCGCACCCCGCTGGCGCGGCCGTTTTGGAGCAGAATGGAGCTGACGCGCTCGCCCAGCAGCACCTTGCCGCCGCCTTTGGCGATGACGTCCGCCAGGGCGTCGCTCATGGCCTGGGAGGTGCCGCGCACGTACTGCCCGCCCTCGGTCAGGTAGTCGGCCATGGGCTCCAGGTAATAGAAGGCCGAAAGCTTGCTGGGCGGCAGGCCGTAGTAGCCCCAGGTCATGCCGATGAGATTCTTGAGTTTCTGGTTGCTCAGGTAGGCATTAAGCACCTGGGCCAGGGTTTTGCCCGCCACAAACCACACGGCGGGGTAGACCTTGGGGAACTGCGTCGTGTCGGCAAGGCCCTTGCTTTCCAGCGTGGCCAGCTCTTGCATGAACTGCCGCCAGAAGGCCATGAACTTGGCGATGGAGGCTTGCTCCGCCGGGAAGCGCTGCGTCAGCAAGGTTTCCAGCCCGGCAAGCCCGGCGTTGGGCAGGTCCACAATGCCGCTGGGGTCCACGCGCGTCCAGGCCTGCTTGTGGTCCGCAAGGTCCAGGCGGTCGTAAATGCCCATGTCGGTGAACATCTTCTTGGCGCTGGCCGAGCGGGCCACGGTGGAGTGCAGCGATACCTCGCACTTGAAGGTGTTGCCGTTGTCGTCGTCGCGCTCGAAACTGGTGGCGTAGCCGCCGGGAATGGTGTGCTGCTCTATGACCAGGGGCTTCAGGCCGTTTCGGACCATCAGCGCCGCGCAGCCCAGGCCGCCCAGGCCCGCGCCGATGACGATGGCGTCATAGCCGCCGTCTTTGCGGCCCTTGGCCACGGTCTTGGCCAACCCAGGGGCGGGCGACCAGCCGATGATGGCCGACCCGGCCAGGAAGGTCATGATCTCCAAGAACTTGCGGCGGGTAAGAGACATGCGTGCGCCTCCGGGGAAAATTGTTATGGAGTACGTAGCTTAGGTATCCATATTGCCGAATGATGTCAAAGGGCGGCGCGGCATGTGCGGGAGATTGCGACAAAAAAGGGGCCGTGGGGGCCCCTTCTGGCTAGTTTTGTTTCCGCCGTGCACGCCGCCGCCGTCTCTTGGGGAGGGCGGCGCGGGAGGTGGGCAGGTGGTGGTGCGAGAAGGGGGATGCTGTTCCTAAGGACTGTCAGGCTGTAATAGGGCATCGCTAGAAATTGTGTCTTGCAAGTTCGTATACATATTGATCGCCTTATCAAGTGTTGCTTCCTCGAGACCAAAGAGGGGTGAGACTAAAATAGAGCTATGAATAAGAATGTTAGAAGATACAAATATGTGACTTCTGTATGTGTTTAGATCTGGTACGGTATGGGCGTAGTACTTTGTTCCAGTTGCATCAAAATGATCAGACATGAGTTTGTCAATGTTGTTGTGTGTCGCTCTGCATAATTCATTGTATGTCGTGCAGTAGTCAGACCCAACGCCAGCACGAACAAATCTATTCGAAATTCTGTGGCTTTGGCATTTCTTTATGTCTGCATTATTTGATTTGTACTTGTTGGCGTTGTTGTATCTAAGCAAACCGACTTCGCCATTTTCAAAATATTTTGCAAGTTCTGTATCATTGATACATTCGGATAAAAATTTGCTTTCTTGTTCAGCAAAGCAAAACGTCATTATGCGGATGTAATCATGATTATCTATAAGATTTATTAAATCAACTCTGGCTTCAAGCATCGAGCGTAAAATCATAGGAATATACGTGAAAAGCCTATTTGAGACTAGGGCTACGATTGAGTCACCTCCGGATAAAATTCTTAAAAACAAGGCAACCTTAATCTGGTCTGTATTCCACCGTATCTTCGGGTTTAAACCATCAAATGTGCAGTAAATTTCTGATAATAGAACTTCGTGTAAATGCGTTATGCTTTGAAAATTTGTGGGAATTTTAAGATTCGGCGTTGCCAAAGAGCGCTGCTCATTCTGCATAGTTGCCTCACTTATATCCCGGGCGGGCACAACCTTAACAAGTCGTGCCCGCCCGGCGTTTACCCTACTGAATCTTCCGCACTCCATCCGCAGTCGGCGTGGGCGTTACCTCGGCGTCGAAGGTCACCTCGCCGTCCTCGTCCTTGCGGCCGAACACGATGCGGCCGTCCAGCACATCGACCACCACCTCGGCCCCGTCGGCCAGCCGCCCGGAGATGATCTCCCGCGCCAGCGGGGTTTCCAGGTGTGTTTGCAGATAGCGCCGCAGGGGCCGCGCGCCGTAGATCGGGTCGTAGGCCGCCGCCGCCATGAAGCCCTTGGCCGCTTCGGTGATGGTGAGGCCCATCTTGCGGTCGGCCAGGCGCTCGCGCAGGGAACCCGCAAGCAGTTCGATGATGGTCATGAGCTGGGCCTGCTGGAGCGGCTTGAACAGCACGGTTTCGTCCACGCGATTCAAGAACTCCGGGCGGAAGTGCCCGCGCAAGGCCTCCATCACCTGCTCCTCCACGCCGGGCGCAAAGGTGCCGTCGGGCTGAATGCCCGCAAGCATGTACTGCGAGCCGATGTTCGAGGTCATGATGAGGATGGTGTTCTTGAAGTCCACGGTGCGGCCATGGCTGTCCGTCAGCCGTCCGTCGTCCAGAATCTGGAGCAGCGCGTTGAACACGTCCGGGTGGGCCTTTTCCACCTCGTCGAAGAGCACCACGGCGTAGGGCTTGCGGCGCACGGCCTCGGTGAGCTGGCCGCCTTCGTCGTAGCCNNTCGTAGCCCACGTAGCCCGGAGGCGCTCCGATGAGCCGCGCCACGGAGTGCTTCTCCATGTATTCGCTCATGTCCAGGCGCACCATGTTTTCCTCGGTGTCGAACAGGGCGCTCGCCAGGGTCTTGCACAGCTCGGTTTTGCCCACGCCCGTGGGGCCCAGAAACAGGAAGCTGCCAATGGGCCTGCGCGGGTCCTTGAGGCCAGCGCGCGCCCGCAGCACGGCATCGGCCACGGCCTGCACGGCCTCTTCCTGGCCCACCACGCGCTGGTGCAGCACCTCCGGCAGGCGCAAAAGCTTCTCGCGCTCACCCTCAAGCAGGCGCGTCACGGGAATGCCCGTCCAGCGGGAAATGATGCTCGCTATGTCGTCCGGGCCGACTTCTTCCTTGAGCAGGCGCGGGCCTTCGCCGTCCGCCACCACGGCGCTCTCGGCCAGCTGCCGCTCCAGGGTGTGCAGCTTGCTGTAGCGCAGCTCTGCGGCGCGGTTGTAGTCCAGCGCGCGCTCGGCCTCCTCGATTTCAAGCTTGGTCTGCTCTATGCCGGCCTTGATGTTGCGCACCACCTCGATGGCGCTCTTTTCGCGCTCCCATTGGGCCAGGAACTCGGCCTGCTTCTCCTTGAGTTCGCCCAGTTCCTCTTCAAGCTTCTCCAGACGGTCGCGGCTGGCGGCGTCGGTTTCGCGCTTCAGGGCTTCGCGTTCGATTTCAAGCTGCAGCACGCGGCGGTTGGCCTCGTCCAGCTCGGTGGGCAGGCTGTCTATGTCCGTGCGGATCATGGCCGCCGCCTCATCGATGAGGTCGATGGCCTTGTCCGGCAGTTGGCGGTCGCTGATGTAGCGGCTGGAAAGGGTGGCCGCCTCCACGATGGCCGAGTCGCTGATGCGCACGCCGTGGTGCACCTCGAAGCGTTCCTTCAGGCCGCGCAGGATGGAGATGGTGTCCTCCAGGCTCGGCTCGTCCACCATCACCGGTTGGAAGCGGCGTTCCAGCGCTGGGTCCTTCTCGATGTACTTGCGGTATTCGTCGGTTGTGGTGGCGCCGATGCAGTGCAACTCGCCGCGCGCCAAAAGCGGCTTGAGCAGGTTGCCCGCGTCCATGGCGCCCTCGGCCTTGCCCGCGCCCACAATGGTGTGCAGCTCGTCGATGAACAGCACGATGCGGCCTTCGCTCTTCTGCACGTCCTTGAGCACGGCCTTGAGCCGCTCCTCGAACTCGC
>DIVX01000009.1 GCA_002422505.1 Desulfovibrio sp. UBA6121 | reverse complement strand
GCAGGTGCACGCCTGCATGACCGGCTCCAGGACCCCCAAGGAAGCCCTGGCCAATGCCGCGCACTCGTTTGAGCGCATCACGCGGCGCATCGGCAAGGAGAAGGTCAAGAAGTCCTGGCTGTCCCTGGTCAAGAACCTGGCAGGCCCCATCCGCAAGGCCAGCGGCGCGGACAAGTGGAGCTAAGCACGTAAACGACTCCCGGCTGCGGACCGCACACGGCAGGCCCGCAGCCGGGAATGAACAGGGCGATAGACATAATGACACATACATCCAGTACTCAGGTTTCCCCAGGAATGCGGATCGTCAGGCCGGGCGGCCTAAGCAATGCGGCCATCGCCCGGCTTTTCACGCTGCCTGGCCAGGTCGTCTCGCTTTTGGTGCTGGTCATGCCGCTGCTGGTGGCGCTTTACATGAGCTTCACGGACTGGTCGCCCACGCACGGCTCGCTTTTCGACGCCAGTTTTGTTTCTTTTGAAAATTACAGCGAGCTTTTGGTGTGGGATACGCGCTTTACCTATGCCGTTGTCCGCACGCTGCTCATCTCCATCGTCTGCCTGTGCCTGGAGTTCACCTTCGGCCTGGGGCTGGCGGTGCTGTTCTTGCGCAAGTTCCGCGGCAAGTCCCTGCTGTTTTCCGCCTTCCTCACGCCGATGATGATTCTGCCCGTTGTGGTCGGCTACATCTTCTGGATGCTCTTTCAGTCCAACGGGCCCATCAACCAGATTCTGGAGTTCTTGTTCGGGCCGCAGGCCGCCCTGGAATGGTTCCGCAGCGCGCCCACGGCCATTTTCGCCGTGATTTTGACCGAGGTGTGGCACTGGACGCCGCTGTTCTTCCTCATCCTGCTCTCCGGGCTCAACTCCATACCGGAGAACCCCATCCGGGCGGCGATTATTTTGGGGGCCAGCCCCAGGCAGGTGTTCTGGCGGGTGGTCATGCCCATGCTCAAGCCCGTCATCACCGTGGCCTTCGTCATCCGCGCCATGGAGATCATCAAGCTTTTCGACGAAGTCTTCATGCTCACGCGCGGCGGGCCGGGCTCCTCCACGGAGACCATCAGCCTGTACATCTACAAGCTGGCCTTCAATGACTTCCAGCTGGCCTACGGCGCGGCTGCGGCCTTCCTGGTGCTCCTGGGCTCCCTCATGCTGGTGCACCTTCTGCTGGCCCCCGTGCGCGACCAACTCCTGGAGGGCAACCGCTGATGCTGACCAAGAACCTTTCCCCCCTGCAAGCGGTTTTGATGTTCGCCGCCCTGGTGGTGGTGCTGTTCCCGGTGTTCTGGATTCTGATGACGGCCATCAAGCCGCCCACGGACTGGAACGCCTCGCCCGCCATCTGGTTCCCGTCCGAGCCGACGCTGGTGAACTTCAAAACCCTGTTCGACCCCGACGCCCTGGGCGAGTACGGCGTGGGCGGCGTAAGCCAGCCCGCCACCAAGGCCGTGTTCGGCTCCATTCTGGCAACCTTCGTGGCCACGGCCCTGTCCGTCACCATCGGCCTGTTCTCGGCCATCGGCATTTCCCGCTACGGCAACGGCAGCAAGGCCACTCCGCTGGTCATCCTCTCCGGGCGCATGTTTCCCCCGGCGGCCATCGCCGTGCCCTTTGTCATCATCTTCTCCAACATCGGGCTCATCGACAGCTACGTGGGGCTCATCTGCATCTACGTGGCGGTGACGCTGCCCTTCTCCACCTGGATGATCAAAAGCTTCGTGGACGACCTGCCGCGCGAGATAGAAGAGGCCGCCATGATCGACGGGCGCTCCAAGCTCATGGCGCACCTCACCGTGACCATTCCGCTCATCAAGGGCGGGCTGTTCGCCACCACCATGTTCATCTTCATCCTCAACTGGTCGGAGTTCATGTTCGCCCTGGTTTTGTCTTACACCAGCGTCAGCACCATTCCGGTGCAGCTGGCCAAATACGTTACGGCCACGGCGGGAACGCTGTACGGCGTGCAGGCCGCCCTGGCCGTACTGGCCATGGTCCCGCTGGTCATCGTCGGCTATCTTATCCAGTCCCACCTTGCGCGGGGCATGACCTTTGGAGCGATCAAGCAATGAGCACCTGCAAACTGGAGCTCGTCTCCCTGGCC
Organism: Desulfovibrio sp. UBA6121; assembly: GCA_002422505.1. Lineage (GTDB taxonomy): Bacteria > Desulfobacterota > Desulfovibrionia > Desulfovibrionales > Desulfovibrionaceae > Humidesulfovibrio. The sequence continues at coordinate 16,672 of DIVX01000009.1, read as the reverse complement.
AAAGAGTATGCGGACGGCAACGTCATCGCCGTGGACGGCATCAACCTGCAGGTGGAGGCGGGGGAAACCATCGCCCTCTTGGGTTCTTCCGGCTGCGGCAAATCCACCACGCTGAACATGATTGTGGGCCTTGAGACCCCAAGTTCCGGCGACATCCTGGTGGACGGCACGTCCATCGTCGGCCTGCCCGCAGGCAAACGCGACGTGGGCCTGGTGTTCCAGGACTACGCGGTGTTCACCTCCATGAGCGTGCGCAAGAACCTGGCCTTCGGGCTGGAGGTTCGCGGCAAGGGGCGTGCGGAGGTAGACAGGGCCGTGGCCGAGGTGGCGGAGCTGCTGGGCATGTCCGACCGGCTGGACGCCCGCGCCAAGGACCTGGGCGGTTCCGAGCTGCAGCGGGTGGCCATCGGCAGGACGCTGGTCACCAAGCCTTCCATCCTGCTGCTGGACGAGCCCTTGTCCAACCTGGAAACCGCCGCGCGCATGGCCATGCGCAACGAGCTGCGCCGCCTGCAAAGCGAAATCGGCCTGACCATCATCTACGTGACCCACGACCAGGTGGAGGCCTTTTCCCTGGCGGACCGCATCGCCGTCATGGACGCGGGCAAGATTCTGCATGTGGAGAAGAGCGCCGTCATTTGCGACAAGCCAAGCCATACCTTCGTGGCCGGGTTCCTGGGCTTTCCGCCCATGAACCTGCTGCGGGGCAGATTTGAAGGCGCGGGGAACGCGGCGGGCTTCAACAACGGCGCCTTCACCCTACCCGTGCCGGAAACGCCCGCCCTGCCCAAGGGCATTTGCACCATGGGCATTCGCCCCCAGGCTTTGCACTTGGCCCCGGAGGGGGGCGCGGCCATGACCGGCACCGTGGTGCTTCTGGAGCCGCGCGGACCGGAGTCGGTGCTCACGGTCAACATCGGCCCCACGAAGCTCAAGGCCCTGGTGCCCAGCGACGTTCGGCTGAGCGAAGGCCAGAAGGTGGGCCTGAACCTGGACTATGAAACGGTGCTGTTCTTCGACAGTGAAAAGAACCGCAGCATGGACTTCCAACTGAACGCAGGACGGTGCGCATGACTGCCATGACCGAACAGCATCCGGTCCTCGACATGCAGGGGATCAGCAAAAAATTCTCCGGCAAGCCCGCGCTGAAGGGCATCAGCTTCACTGTGCCCAAGGCCTCGCTCACGGTCCTCCTCGGCCCGGCCGGGGCGGGCAAAACCACCACCCTGCGCCTCATCGCCGGGCTGGACACCCCGGACGAGGGGGACGTGCTGCTCTCCGGCCTGAATGTGGCAGGCTGGGAGCCCAAGGACCGCGGCGTGGCCATGATTTTTGACAACCTGGCCCTGTACCCGGACAAGAACGGCTTCGGCAACATCGCAAGCCCGCTGGTCATCCGGGGGGAATCCAAGGACGTCATCACCGCCAAGGTCAACGAAATGGCCAAGGTGCTGCAGGTGACGTCCATTCTGGGGCGCTTGCCCAAAACCATGAGCGGCGGCGAACGGCAGCGCATCGCCCTGGGCCGGGCGCTCATCCGCTCGCCAAACCTGTTTCTGCTGGACGAGCCCCTCTCCAGCCTGGACGCCAAGCTGCGCATAGAGCTGCGGGCCGAGCTGCGGCGCATGCAGCGCGACCACGGCTACACCTTCCTGCTGGCCACCCCGGACTTCCACGAGGCCATGGCCATAGCCGACACCATTGTCATGCTCCGCCAGGGCGAGGTGGTGCAAATAGCCCCGCCGCAGGAGATGTACGACCACCCGGTGGACCGGGAAACCGCCCTGTTCATCGGCGCACCGCAAATCAACCTCCTCGCGGCCCGCTGCGAGGCCTCCGGCCTGCATTTCGCGGGGGGGCGCCTGCCCCTGCCGCAGCATATGCAGCCGTTCCTGGCGGCCCTGGCCGCCTTTGAACTCGGCATCCGGCCGGAGAACCTGCGCCTGGCCCCGGTCGAAAGCGCCGTCATCCGCGCCACGCTGGCGGACATCGAGTCCCTTGGCCCCAAATCCGTGCTGACCGTGCGCAACGCCGACGCAACCCTGCATCTGGTCGTTTCCAGCGTCGAGGCCGTGGCCCTTTCCGTGGGAATGGACCTGGGCATCGAGCTGGCCGACCCGGCAAAGCTCCTGGCCTTTGATGCGCACACCGGGCTGCGGCTTGGGCACAGCGCCTGAAAACGCCCCCTTTCCAACGAGGAGCGCATGATCAATCTCTTTGTGACCTACAGGTGCAACCTCGCCTGTCCCTATTGCTTCGCCCGCGACCTGCAGCCGGAGTTCCCCGGCGACCTCTCGGAGCAAAACTTCGAGCGGCTTCTGGAGTGGATGCGCGGCGCGGGCGTGCCCTCGGTGGCCTTCATCGGCGGGGAGCCCACCCTGCACCCGGGCCTGGCGGACATGATAGAGCGCACGGCCAGGGTCGGCATCGCCGTGGTGCTGTTCTCCAACGGGCTGTTCAAGGTGGAGCTGGCGGAACGTGTCGCGCCGCATGTCTCCAACTTCGTCATCAACTACAACGAGCCCGCGCTTTACGCCCCGGCCCAGCAGGCCCGCCTGGACGAAACCCTGGGCCGCTTGAACGCCTTGGGCGCGCACATGGCCTTTTCCAAGAACTTCTCGCGAAGTTACAGCAACTACGAGTATCTGCTGGAGGGGTGCGAGCGCTACGGCGTCAGCTCCGTGCGCTACGACATCTCGCGGCCAAGCAGAAGCGGCGCCAACGACTACTTTACGGACGACGACACCCGGGGCATCATCTCGCACGTGGTTGATTTCGTGAAGGCCTGCGAGGCGCGGGGCATCAAGACGGGCCTGGATTGCAGCGTCAAGTTGTGCGATCTTCGGGTTGAGGACAGGAACTATCTGGAGCGCGTCTCCATGAAGTTTTCGGGCGTGTGCCACCCCTCCATGGACATCCACCCCGATCTTTCCGCCTCCTACTGCCTGCCCCTGCGCGAGGTGGCGGTTGCGGACGTGACCGCGTTCCCCAACCAGGACGCCCTGATGTGGCACTTTGCAGAGCTGGTGCGGCCCATGCGCCGCGTGTCGGTGTCGCACCAGTGCCTGGACTGCAAGGACTTCATGCGCCGCTGCCAGGGGGGCTGCCTGGCCTTGCGGCGTTTGGCCCGGCAACAAACGGAACAAACGGCGGAAGAAACCGTCTTGCCAACGCTCTGTGGAGAATAGCATGCCCACCCGGAAGTTCATCACCTCCTGCACGCGCGACTGCCCCAACACCTGCGGCCTGGTGGCCACCGTGGAAAATGGACGCCTCGTGGCCCTGCGCGGCGACCCCAACCATCCCCTGACGCGGGGCGTGGCCTGCCACAAGACTTCCAAGTACGTCGCCCGCGTGTACAGCCCGGAGCGCGTGACAACGCCGCTGCTTCGCCAGGGGGGAACCTGGCGGCGCGCCCAGTGGGACGAGGCGCTGGACCTCATAGCCGAGCGGATGAAGACCTTTGCCGCCCAGTCCGGCAACGAATCCATTTTGTATTATCAGGGCTATGGCGAGCGCACTGCCTTGAAGCTTCTGAACAAGTATTTCTTCAACCTGTTCGGCGGGGTGACGACCATGCGCGGCTCCCTGTGCGGCGGGGCCGGGCAGGGCTCCCAGAACCTGGACTTTGGCGAGCGCGTGTCCCACGACCCGTTGGACCACCTGAACAGCAGGTCCATGGTGCTCTGGGCGCGCAACCCGGTTTCCACGAACATCAGCTTGGTGCCCATCGCCCGTGAGGTGCGCAAACGCGGCGGCACGGTCATCGTCATCGACCCCGCGCGCACGCGCTCCGTGGCCCTGGCGGACCACCACATCGCCCCCCGGCCCGGCGGCGACGGCTACCTGGCCATGGCCGCAACCAAGCTCATCCTGGCCGCCGGGGCCGAGGACACTGCCTTTGTGCGCCAGCACGCCGTGGGCTATGAGGAATACCTCGGCATTCTGGCCCGGTATACGGTGGACGAGCTGTGCGCCAAGGCGGGCGTTCCGGTGGCCGACGCCGAACTGCTGGCGCAAACCCTCATGCGGCAAAAGCCCACGTCCATTCTGCTTGGCTGGGGCCTGCACCGCTATGAGTATGCGCACCACCTGCTGCGGCCCATCGACGCCCTGGGCGCGGTGAGCGGCAACATCGGCGTTCCCGGCGGCGGCGTAAGCCAGGGCTTTGAGGAATACGGCCCGTTTGATCAGCAGTACTGGGGCGACGGGCTGCACGCGCCGCGCCGCACCCTGCTCATCCCCATGGTGGGCGAGGAAATCCTCACGGCCAAAAATCCTCCCATCCGCATGATCTACGTCACCGCCTCCAACCCGGTGTGCATGGCCCCCAACACCGCCAAAATCGCCAGGGCCTTCGACAAGGCGGAATTCGTGGTCTACTCCGGCCACTTCATGGACGACACCGCCGACCACGCGGACGTGTTTTTGCCCGCCACCACCTTTCTGGAAGAGGACGACATCGTGGCCAGCTACGGCCACAATTACGTGGGCCCGGTGAACAAGGCCATCGAACCCGTGGGCGAGAGCAAGTCCGAGTTCCAGATGTTCTACGAACTGGCGGCGCGCTTCCCTTTTGCCGGGCAGTACCGCAAGTCTGTGGACGAGTGGCTGCAGGTGCTCTGCGCGCCCATATGGGCTCAGGGCGGCAGCCTGGAGGGCGTGCGCAAGGCGGCCTTCCGGCTCGACGCCCCCATGGTGCCCTATGCGGACAAGACCTTTCGCACGCCCTCGGGCAAGTACCAGTTCATGACCGAGTTCGACGACTCAGCCCATCCCGGCAAAGACGCCGCCTACCCGTACAAGCTGCTGACCATCGCCCCGCACCACGCCATCTGCTCGGAGCTGACCATGGCCGAACACGACGCCCTGCCCGTGGTGCTTTTAAGCGCGGACGAGGCGGCCCGGCAGGGCCTGGAACACGAACGGCCCGTGCTGGTCGAAAGCGCCTACGGCGCAATCCGGGCCTTGTTGCGGGTGGACGCCGCCCTGCGGCCGGACGTGCTGGTGGCGGAACGCGGCGGCTGGGCCAAGGCCGGGCACGGCCTGAACCTCTTGACGCGCGACATGGCGAGCATTGTGGGCCAGGGCACCCCGTTCTACGAGACCGCAGTGGCCGTAAAACCCTGCCCGGTTGGCGGCCAGGCATACGCCACCATCCTGGTGATTCAGCTAAGCGACCATGCGCCGGGCGGCAATTTCTGCAAGGGCCTGCAACGCGAGGGCGCGCTGCTGCGCACCCTGCGCCCGGACATGGGCGAGTCCCTGCCCCAAGGCCCGGAAGACTTCGGCGGCCTGGTGGTGCTTGGCGGGCCGCAGCACGCGTACGATGACGACGCCTCGCCCTTTTTCCCGCAGCTTCTGCGGCTCATGCGCGCCTTTGACGCCCAGGGCCTGCCCGTGGCGGGCATTTGCCTTGGCTGCCAGCTTTTGGCGCGGGCGCACGGGGGCGCGGTCCGGGGCATGAACGCGCTGGAGTACGGCTTCGTGCAGCACCACCCCACGCCAGAGGGTCAGGCCGACCCCGTGCTGGGGCCGTCTCTGCCCTTGCCCAGGCTGATGGAATTCCACGAGGATTCCTTCGACCTGCCGCAGGGGGCCGTGCTTTTGGCGCAAGGGACGCAGTGCGCCAACCAGTGCTTCCGCGTGGGCAACGCCTCCTACGGCTTCCAGTTCCACCTGGAGGCCGATTCGCAGACCGCCAGCCAGTGGATCGAGCTGTTCCGCAAGCGCGACCTGGAAAGCTACACGGCCTACCGGGAACATTATAGCGAAGCCTTTCTGGATGAGCTCGCCAGGGATCTCGGGCTGCTCACAGCGGACTCCGAACCGTTCTGCCGCAGGGTGGCCCGCAATTGGCTGAACCTGCGCGCAGGTGGGCCGATGGCCGCTGAATCGCAATCATCCCGCACGTAACGCCCTGGCGAAGCGCCTTCACCAAGGCGAAAGCGCAGGGGGCGCCGCCCCCTTGCACCTCCGCCAAAGGGCTTTCAGCCCTCTGGACTCCCCTTTCCCAGCGAGACGCCGGGGCAGCGCAAAGCGCTGCCCCGGCGTCTCGCTGGGAAAAGGCCGGACAAGGGGCACAAACGCCTGGCATGCCGCCAAGACCCCTTGAAAAGTCTTTGGAAGGGGGTTCGGGGGAGAACCTTTCTACAGAAAGGTTTCCCCCGGTATTCCCCCTGCCATTCCCGCCGCCCTGCCATTCCCGCCGCCCTGCCGTTCCCGCCGCCGGGCTCCTTTCGCGCGTGGTGTGCGCTTCCCTTGCCCTTGCTGTGGATTGTGCGTATCAGCCATGGTATGCGTATCATAATCCTTGGCGGAACGGGTTTCATTGGTTCGGCGTTGGCGCGGCTGCTTGTGGGCCAGGGCCACGAGGTCATCGTGCCTTCGCGCAGGCCGGAAAAAGTTCCGGCGGTGCTGGGCTCGGCTGTTGTCGGCGCGCCTTTTGACGGCAGTACGGGTGCGGGCTGGGCGGAGTTCATCACCGCAGACACGGCCCTGGTGAATCTGGCGGGCGAGAACATCGCGGCAGGCCGCTGGACGCAGGAGGTCAAGGCGCGCATCCGGTCGAGCCGTTTGCAGGCCGGGGCGGCGGTGATGGATGCGCTGGCGCTGGCGCAAGCGTTGCCTGCGGTGCTGGTGCAGGCCTCTGCCGTTGGGTATTACGGCGCGCGCGGCAGGGAGCCCGTGGACGAAACCGCCGGGCCGGGCGATAATTTTCTGGCTGGCGTTGCGGTGGACTGGGAGGCCTCGACCCTGGGCGCGGAGGCTTTAGGCGTGCGCCGGGTGGTGGTGCGCACCAGCATGGTGCTGGGACCGGGCGGCGCGCTGGCCAAGATGCTGCCGCCGTTCCGCCTGGGCTTGGGCGGTCCTTTGGGCGCGGGCACGCAGATGGTGCCGTTCATCCATTTGGACGACGAGATTGGGGCCATGGCCTTTTTGCTGCAAACGCCGGGGCTTTGCGGGGCGTTCAATCTGGCCGCGCCGCAGGCTGTGGATTCGCGGGGCTTTGCGCGGGCCTTGGGGCGCGCCTTGGGCCGCCCGGCGTTTTTGCCTGCGCCCGCCTTTGCGCTTAAGCTGCTGCTGGGCCAAATGGCCGAGGAAGTGCTGCTCTCCGGCGTAAACGCCGTGCCTGCACGGCTTTTGGCTGCGGGGTACCGCTTCCTCCACCCGGATTTGGCCGGGGCCTTGGCGCGGGCCTTGGATATTCGCCCCCTTGAAGCCCGGCCTGGGGCAGGATAGGGTCTCACAGTGGAGGCGCGCATGGGCAAGGGCAGAATTCTTGTGGTGGAAGACGAGGCCATCGTTGCGCTGGACATCCAGGCCCGGCTGATGCGCCTGGGCTTCGAGGTGACGGGCCACGCCTCCACCGGGGCCGAGGCCTTGCGCATGGTCGAGACCACCCGGCCGGACCTGGTGCTGATGGACGTTCTGCTGGGCGGCCCGCTGGACGGCATCGACACCGCGCGCGAGCTGATGCTGCGCCGCCGCCTGCCCGTGGTCTACCTTACCGCCGCAAGCGACGAAGCCACCCTGGACCGCGCCAAGGAAACGGGCCCCCTGGGCTACTTGGCCAAGCCCTTTGAGGACCATGAACTCTCGGTGGCCATTGAAATGGCGCTGGTGAAGTTCGAGGCCGAAACGCGCCTGAAGCAAAGCGAACGCCTGCTTTCCACCACCCTGGGCAGCCTGGCCGAGGCCGTCGTCTCCACGGACAGGGACGGGCGGGTGACCTATCTGAACGCCTCCGCCGTGGAGTTGCTGGGCGTCAGCGTTGCGCGGGCCCTTGGGCGCGACTGGAACGAGTTGTTCAGCATCCTCGACGAGGCCACGCGCGAGCCCGTGGAGGGACTGGAGGAGCTGTGCGTGCCCCCGGGCGCGGCCCAGCAGTGCGAGGACATGCTGCTGCGCACGCCCTCCGGCAAGGAGGTGCCTGTGGCGCTCTCCGTTTCCCCACTGGAAGCGCCGAGCCGGGGCGGCCAGGGCGGCATGCAGGGGCGCGTGCTGGTGGTGCGCAACATGGCGCGGCGCAAACGCGCCGAGGCCGATCTTTTGAGCAGCATGGCCGCCTTGCGCACGACCTTTCGCCAAACGGTGCGCGCCCTAGCCAGCATGGCCGAAAAGCGCGACCCGTACACCGCAGGCCACCAGCACCGCGTGGCCCGGCTGGCCTGCGCCATCGGGCGGGGCATGGGCCTTTCCGATGACGCCCTGGAGGGACTGGAAATGGCGGGCACCCTGCACGACGTGGGCAAGGTTTATGTGCCTGCGGAAATTTTATCCAAGCCCGCGCGGCTTTCACACCTGGAAATGGGCATAATCAAGAGCCACCCGGAAGTGGGGTTCGAGATTCTGCACGAGGTGAACTTTCCCTGGCCCGTGGCCCGCGCCGTGCTGGAGCACCACGAACGCCTGGACGGCTCCGGCTATCCCGCCGGGCTCACGGGGCAAAACATTTGCCTTGAGGCGCGCATTCTGGCCGTGGCCGACGTTGTGGAGGCCATGAGCTCGCACCGGCCCTACCGCGCCGCCCTGGGGTTGCCCCAGGCCCTGGACGAGATACGCTCCGGTCGGGACCGCCTGTACGACGCCCAGGCCGTGGACCTGTGCCTGGAACTGATGCAAAACGGCTTCACTTTCGAGGAGCCCGGCCTGGCCTGCGCGGACCCGGCGGGCCAAGCAGCCGAGGAGAACGCATGACCGCGCACGGACGCGTATTGGTGGTGGACGACGAGTCCGGCATCCGCTTTTCGCTCAAGGGCATTCTGGAAGACGAAGGCTACAGCGTGGTCGAGGCCGAAAGCGGCGAGGCCGGGCTGGAGCTGCTGGAAAACGGCGAGGGCGTGGACCTCGTGTTCCTGGACATCTGGCTGCCCGGCCAGGACGGGCTGGCCGTGTTGGCGCAGCTGCGCCAGGAGCGGCCCGATCTGCCCGTCATCATGATTTCCGGCCACGGCACCATTGAGACGGCGGTGACGGCGCTAAAGAACGGGGCCTTCGACTTCATCGAAAAGCCGCTTTCGCTGGAAAAGGTGCTGCTGGCGGCAGGCAAGGCGCTGGAATTTTCGCTGCTCAAGCAGGAGAACCTGGCCCTGCGGCACAGCCTGGGCGACCAGAAGGTCACGCTCACCGGCGAAAGCCCCCCCATTCTGGAGCTCAAGGAAATGATAGCCCAGGTGGCCCCCACCGACGCCTGGGTGCTGATTACCGGCGAAAACGGCACCGGCAAGGAGATTGCCGCGCGGCTGCTGCACGCCCAAAGCCGCCGCGCCAGCCAGCCGCTGGTGGCGGTCAACTGCGCCGCCATTCCAGAGGAGCTCATCGAAAGCGAGCTGTTCGGCCACGAGAAAGGGGCCTTCACCGGCGCGGACAAGGCCCAGGCGGGTAAGTTCGAACTGGCGCACAAGGGCACGCTGTTTCTGGACGAAATCGGCGACATGAGCCTCAAGACCCAGGCGAAGATTCTGCGCATTCTGCAGGAGCAGCGCTTCGAGCACGTTGGCGGACGCAAGACCATCAGCGTGGACGTGCGGGTGATTGCCGCCACCAACAAGGATCTGGCGGCGGAGATACGCGCGGGCAGCTTCCGCGAGGATTTGTACTACCGCCTCAAGGTGTTCCCGCTCACCGTGCCCCCCCTGCGCGAGCGCGCCAGCGACATCCCGCTGCTCATAGAGGACTTTGTGGACCAGCTGGTGCGCAAGGGCGGGTGCAAGCGCGCGACCTTCGCCCCGCAAACGCTTGCGCTGCTGGCCAGCTATCCGTGGCCGGGCAACGTGCGCGAGCTCAAGAACTTTGTGGAGCGCATGCTCATCATGATGAACGGGCGCGAGGTGACGCCGGACCGCCTGCCGCGCGAGATTCTGGCCCTGTGCCGGGTATGCGCCCCGGGCGCGGGCGAGGCGCCAGGGCTGGCCAGCGGCGCGGCCTACGCGCCAGCGTTTGGCGCAGGGGCAGCTGCAACGGCGTCTCCGGCGGCGGCCACTGCTCCGTATCCGCCGTTGTATCCGCCACCGTATCCGGCAGTTGCGGGCGCAACGCCCGCCTTGGCCACGGCGGCGGAGGACGACGACCTGGCCGACGGCCTGCTGCCGGGCAGCTTCCCCGCCGGGCCGCTGGACCTGAAGGAGGCCCGCGCGGCCTTCGAGGCGCGCTTCCTGGAGGCCAAGCTCCGGGAGTTCGGCGGCAACGTCAGCAAACTGGCCGAGGCCGTGGGCCTGGACCGCAGCTCGCTGTACCGTAAGCTGAAGGGCTACGGGATAATGGCGGAGTGATGGGGCAAGCAACTTCTAGCACGGAGCTTTCTTATGCCTGAGGTTGAGCAGCCCGAGTGCTATACAGACTCCCCCCTAACAAACACTGATGACGACTGTTTGAATAGATCCGCGTTCATCACGCAGATCAAACAGGTAATTCTAACTCTTCCGAACAATTCATGCGTTACTATAGGCGTACACGGCCCATGGGGCTATGGGAAAACCTCTGTCTTAAATCTATTGTGCACGTCACTCGAATCCTGCGACGCTGTCATTGTTCGTCAATTTAGTCCGTGGCGGCTCACGGATGATGAGAGTCTGTTTCGTGGGTTTGTTTCATTGTTGGCAGAAGCAATTGGTGCTTCTCTCTCTACGCGATTGGAGATTGTGAAGAGCAAGGCGAGCGGGCTCATAAAATGTTTCAGGTGGCTAACGAAGATAATAAGTTTTTTCTTCCCGCAAGCAAACACGTTAGATGACCTACTGTCACAGTTAGAAAAAGTCGCTAAAGACGGGAAGTCCTGCGGCCTGGAAGAATTGCGATCGCGAATCACTGAACATTTAAGGAATGCGAAAACTCGAACTGTTGTCATGATTGACGACATTGACAGACTTGACAAACACGAAACCCAAACGCTGTTTCGGCTAATTAAGGCGTGTGCCGACTTCCCAAATATCTGTTATGTGATGTTTTTTGATGAAACTGCCGTTGCAAAAGGCCTCGGCGAACAATTTGGAGGGGGAGATGAAGCGGCAGGGCGCGCATTTTTAGAGAAGATTGTTCAAATACCACTGCAGCTTCCACCTGTCGCAAGGGAAGACCTGCGCTCTCTTTGCTTTAAGCACGTTGATTTAGCGTTATCTTCAAGCAAAGTTGAGTTGAGCAGGGAACAAGTTAATGACTTTATAACAAGTTTCGATAGCGGCGCAAGTATTCGACTCCAGACGCCAAGGGCTGCCAAACGATACGGGAACTGTCTTTTGTTCGCCTTCCCAATGCTAGTTGGCGAAGTAAATCCCGTAGACCTTTTACTCATAGAATCGCTTCGAATATTTTTTCCTGAAATTTATAGCATTGTAAGCAGCAATCAGGATGACTTTTCTGGTGTTAGCGATCGAGTACTAACGCATTCAGAAGAGATGCCGTGCTCGAAACTCTTGCTTGATAATGCTCTCGATGGGCTGACAATAGACGAGCGTGAATCTGTAAAAAGGTTACTTAAATATATTTTTCCACGCCTTGCAGGGATTTATGGAAACATGCTTTACGGACAGGATTCCGTTCTTGCCTGGACTAAAGAGAAACGAATCTGCGCTCCCACATATTGCTCCCGGTATTTTTCATATTCAATCTCTCTCGCGGATATTCCTGATTCGGAGCTTACAATTTTAGTCGACTCTGCTGCAGACAAAGACACCGAGGCTGTGCAAGAGTGGCTACGAAAAAACATCACAAACACAAAAGCAAAACGAGTGATTGAAAAATTGCGTATTATCGAGACGTCAATCTCCGAGATACCCGCAGAAATCATTGCACTCAGTCTGGCAAAGTTTGGCCGACTTCTCCCCAACCCGCAATCGATGTTCCATTTTGCAGACCCTCCTTCTCAGGCTGCAATTCTTATATCGCACCTGCTGCGAAGAATTGCCGATAGAACAGTCCGTATCTCTGTCGCTAGGCAGATCGTTGGTGTGGCAGACCCAATTTGGTTTGGAGCAGAATGCTTCCGTTGGCTCTACACAACGGACAAACCTGAAGGCCAAGACAAAAACACCTTGTCAGCAGCGGAACATGCAGATCTCCGGAAAACGCTTGTTGAGCGCATAAAAGTGTATGCGGAAGATGGAGCACCTCTCTTTGACATTGGTTGCCAGCAAGAGGACTCTTTGTTGTATGAATGGCGAAGAGCTGAAGGGCGTGAGGCTGTACAAAGTCATCTCATTAGGGTGTTTTCGAGTGACACCAGCCAAGTCGCTAAATTTTTACAAACACAAGCCCCTATGAGTCACACTTTTGGGCAAGCACTTCCTCATGTTGGTGAATTCGGTTTGGAGCAGCTCAACAGCATAGACTCCATTATCGACGTGGATGTCCTGGCCGACTTTGTTCGTCGATCTTGCCCAGGTGATTTCGCTAATCCGAAATTTTACCATGAGGACAGCACGCCTCTTGAACAACGTCTAGCTGAACAATTCATAGTTGCTTACAATCAAAGGCAAGCTAAAGCATCACAAACAAAGTCAGAAGCTGATTAAACCCGCTTCCCCGCCCCAAATAAAAAAGGCCGGGAGCTGCAACCCCCCGGCCCCTGGGGTAAAACCCCCTGTCCCGAAATCCTTGTCTGGGACTACACCCAGTAGATCATGTCGAACTTCTCGTGCATCCCGGCCTTGAGCTTGTTCAGCGCGCTCTTGTCCATGTCGCGGATGCGGATGTACACGTCGCGCATGCCCACTTCCGCAGGCTCGCAGGAGGTAAGCAGGCTCATAAGCCGCGCGCCGTTGTCCTTCAGGTAGTCCAGCACGGGCACCATGCCGCCGGGCTTGTTCGGCAGCCGCACGCCAATCTGCACCCCGCCTTCCATAACGCCGGTAATGCGCACCAGCACCTTGAAGATGTCGGAGTCGGTCACCATGCCGATGACCTTGTTGCCCTCATCCACCACCGGCATGCCGCCGATGTTGTTCTCAAGCATAAGTTGCGCGGCGCGCTCCACCGTTTCGCCCTTCTTGATGGTCATGACCTTCTTGGTCATGATGTCCTTGAGCTTCACCTCGGAGAGCAGGTAGTACAGCTCGTGCATGTCCAGGGTGGTCGCCTTGGAGGGAGAGGCCTCCTTGATGTCCCGGTCGGAAACCAGGCCAACCAGCACGCCGGCCTCGTTGACCACCGGCAGACGGCCCACGCCCTTCTCCTTCATGATCTTGGACGCCTTCATCATGGACATTTCAGGAGTGCCGCTAACGACATCCTTGGTCATCCAGTTCTCGATGAGCATGAGATTCCTCCTGTTCTCCGCCGGACGGGGGGTCCAAGCGGCGTGATCTCCATTTTGTGCGTTTCTATCGCACCATGCAAGAGTTTGCCAGAGAAAAATGCCGGAAACCCCCTGCCCGTCTTGCTCCGAAGGAAATTCGGCCCGCGCCCCGGCCCCAGGGCTTTGACCTTCCGCCCGCCAGGGCGTAGCATGGGGCCATGCGTGTAGTCGTAAATGTGGATGACCTGGGCCTGCACCCTGCGGTGCGCCGCGCCGTGGAGGACCTTGCCGGGCTCTCCCGCGTCACCTCGGCCACGCTGCTGGTCAACGGACCAGACGCCGCCGCCGCCGCCAAGCTTTCCAGCACCAGCGCGGGCTCCATCGGCATCGGCGTGCACCTGAACATTCTGCGCGGCAGGCCGGAAAGCCCGGCCCACGAAATTCCCGGTCTTCTGCGCCCCGACGGCCTGTTCCTGGGCGACTACGTGGCGCTCTTCAAACGCTACCTTACCCGCGCCTTTACCCCCACCGACGTGGAACGCGAGTGGACGCGCCAGGTGGAGCGCGCCCTGGAGCTTGGCGTGCGGCCCACGCACCTGGATTCCGAAAAGCACATCCACGTTTGGCCGGGCCTGTTCGAAACCGCCTGCCGCGTGGCCGTGCGCTTCGGCATTGGCTGGGTGCGCAGGCCGGTGGAGCGCGTGGCGTACTCCCGCTGGGACAAAGGGGGCGTGCGCGCGCGCATCTTGAACACCTTCGCCCTTGCGCACCAGCTGCCGGGCGCGGCAGGCGTGGCGCATCCGCACAGCGTGTTCGGCGTGGCCGACCAAGGCCCCGCCCTGTTGCCGGGACGCCTTGCCGAGTATATGAAGCGGGTGCGGCCCGACGTGCTGGAGCTGGTGTGCCACCCCGGCGCGCCCCTGCCGGGCGATCCGCCCCTGCCGCCGGAGTACGGCCCCATGCGCATCGCCGGGCAATGGCTGGCCGAGCGCGACGCCCTGGCCGCCCAAGGCTGGGAGCAGGTGCTGCAAGAGGCCGGGGCAAGCCTGGCCCACTACGGCCAACTGGACCCGGCCACAAGAAACCGGCGCTAGGCCGAGCATTTCAAAAGAACCGCAAGGAAGTTTCATGCACGCAGCAGCCGCAACAAGCGCCCAGAAAGCATTCCCCGTGGAGGTGAGCATCGTCACCCCCATGCACAACGAGGAGCTCTGCGTGCGCGAATACCACCGCCGCATGAGCGCCGTGCTCCACGGCATGGGCGTCAGCCACGAAATCATCCTGGTGAACGATGGCAGCACAGACTCCACGCCGCAGATCATCCGCGAGCTCTCCGCCGCCGACCCCAACCTGGTGGGCGTGTTTTTGGCGCGCAATCGGGGCCAGTGCACCGCCATCTACGCGGGCATCCAGCACTCCTGCGGGCGCTATGTGGTCATCATGGACGGCGACCTGCAGCACCCGCCCGAAGAGGTGCCCAAGCTGGTGGAGAAGATCCGCGAAGGCTACGACCTGGTGAAGGGCATGCGCCAAAGACGCCAGGAATCCCTGGTGCTGCGCCGCATCCCCAGCCTCATCGCCAATTACCTCATGCGCGCCACCAGCAAGTGCGACATCCACGACATGGGCGGCCTGTCGGTCATCAAAGGCGAAGTGGCGCGCGGGCTCAAGCTGCGCGAAGGCCAGCACAGGCTCATTCCGGCCTTGGTGTACGGCCTGGGCGGCGCGGTGTGCGAGGTGCCCACCAGCGCGCCGCCGCGCTTTGCGGGCAAAAGCCATTACGGCATTGGCCGCAGCGTGGACGTGCTTTTCGACATCGTGCTGTTGTGGTTCCAAAATTCCTTCAAGCAGCGGCCCGTGTATCTCTTTGGCCGCATCAGCCTGTGGATGTTTTTGGTGGCCAGCCTGACCATGTGCTGGATTTTGTACGAGAAGCTCTTCCTGGGCGTGCACATGGGCACCCGGCCGCCCTTTCTGGGCGCGGTGCTGCTCTACCTTTCGTCCCTGGGCTTCATGAGCACCGGGCTGATTCTGGAGGTGCTGGCAAACACCCACGACGCCGTGAGCGGAGCCATGCCCTTCAAGGTGCGCGAGATTGTGACCAGCCGCGCCCCAGCCCCTGGCCGCAAGGGCGCGAACTAGCCCCCCCCCGCCAGGAGGCACGCATGCGCATCGGCCTGCTCCAGCTGAACCCCAAGGTGGGCGACTTGCCGGGCAACGCGGCGCGCGTGGAGGCCGCCTACGCCCGCGCCATCGCCCCCGGCCCGAACGCCGGGGCAGAGCTCTGCGTCACCCCGGAACTGGCCCTGACCGGCTACCCCCCGCGCGACATGCTGCTGTACAAGGGCTTTGCCCAAGCCGCCTGGGCCGAGGCCGGGGCCCTGGCAAAACGCCTGCACGCGGCCTTTCCCGGCGGCCCGGCCCTTATCCTGGGCTGCCCGGAGATCAACGCCTCGGGCCAGGGCAAGGCGCTGTTCAACGCCGCCCTGTGGTGCGAGGGCGGGCGCATCGTGCGCAGCTTCCGCAAGGCCCTGCTGCCCACCTACGATGTTTTCGACGAAGCCCGCTACTTTGAGCCCTCGCCCCCCGGCGGCGCGGCAGTCATGCAGTACCGGGGCGTAAAGCTCGCAGTCACCATTTGCGAGGATCTCTGGAACGACAAGGACTACTGGCCGCATCGGCTGTACCCCGTGGACCCCGTGGAGGCCGCCGTGGCCGCCGGAGCCCAGGCGCTCATCAACCTTTCCGCCTCGCCCTTCAGCCTGCGCAAGCAAAGCCTGCGGCACGACATGCTCTCGTCCATAGCCCAAAAGCGCGGCCTACCCCTGGCCTATTGCAATCAGGTGGGCGGCAACGACGAGTTGGTGTTCGACGGCCGCAGCGCCCTGTACGACGCGCACGGCGCGCTCTGCGTCCGCGCCGCCAGCTTCGCAGAAGATATCGTGGTGGCCGAGCTCTTCGCCCCCGCCGCCGCCCCGGCGCCGGAGGAAGACCTGAGCGCGCCCGCCGAAACCTGGCGCGCCCTGGTGCTTGGCACGCGCGACTATCTCGCCAAGTGCGGCTTCAAAAAGGCCCTGCTGGGCCTCTCCGGCGGCATAGACTCCGCCGTGGTGGCCGCCGTGGCGGCAAAGGCCCTGGGCCCGCAAAACGTGCTCGGCGTGCTCATGCCCTCGCCCTGGTCCAGCCAGGGCAGCATAAGCGACTCCCTGGCCCTGGCGCGCAACCTGGGCATGCCCACGCGCACCATCCCCATCGAGCCGCTCATGCGCGCCTTCGACGCCTCCCTGGCGGAAAGCTTCGCCGGCCTTGCCCCCGACACCACCGAGGAAAACATCCAGTCGCGCCTGCGCGGCAACCTGCTTATGGCCCTTTCCAACAAGACCGGCGCGCTGCTTTTGACCACCGGCAACAAAAGCGAGCTGGCCGTGGGCTACTGCA
>DIVX01000011.1 GCA_002422505.1 Desulfovibrio sp. UBA6121 | reverse complement strand
CCTGGATGAGCTGGGCGTCCTTCTCCATCATCTCGGTCACGTCGGTCACGGCCAGGATGATCGAGGTCTTGCCGCGGTAGGACGTGGGGCAGGCGTGCACGTTGACGAAGAACGGCCGCTCGCCCTTGCGGTAGTGGATCATCTTGGTCCGGTACACGCAGGCCACCGCGGAGCTGCGGAAGGCGCTCAAGAACTCCCGGTTGCTCTCGGGCCCCAGGTCCAGGAAGGACTTTCCGATGAGCTCGTCCTTGGGGTAGCCGTAGAGGTCCACGGCCCGGGGGTTGGCGTCGATGATCGTGCAGGTCTTCAGGTCCACCACGAAGATGGGGTCCGGGCCGGAATCGAACAGGGAGCGGTACTTGTCCTCGGACTCCGAAAGCCGGCGGCGGTAGAGCTTGATGCTCCAGACCATGTTGCGGAAGCTGTCGCCCATCTGGGCCACCTCGTCGCCGTCGCGCTTGCGGTAGAACACGCAGTTCTTGCAGGTGCGGTGGGCGGCGGCGGAGCGCGCCGACTGGTCGAAGTGCCAGCAGGGCATCTCGGTGTTTTCATAGGCCGGGCAGTCCATGGGCCGCCACTGCTCGTCCTCCTCCTGCAGGTCCATGGTGATGTCGAAGTTGCCGCGCGAAAGTTCGTCGGAGATGCGCGTCAACTTGGAAAGCGGCCGGGTGATGTACTGGGTGATGCGGTTTGACAGGAAGAAAATGATCAGGATGATGGCCGAGATGAAGCCCAGGAAGGTAAGGCGCAGGGTGGCGATGAGGCTGTCGATGTGGCTTTTGGAAAGCCCCACGTGCACGGTGCCGATGCGGTACAGGCCCTCCTTGATGGGCACGGCGATGTCGTGGATGTCGTCCTGCTCCACGGTGACGAGGCGCACGCTGCGGGTCTCGGCGCCGGGCAGAACGTTGGCCTGGCGCAGCTCCGACGGAAAGGCGCGGGTCATGGTGTGGGCCAGCACCTCGTTGTCCTGGTCGGTAACGAATATGTAGGAGATGAGGTGCTTGCGCTCGTGCAGCCGGGCTTCGTCGAAAATGAGCGAGAGCAGGAGCGGCGCGTTGTTGTCCAGCACGTAGCCGCTGCCGCGCTCGGCAATGGAGTGGGCGATGGCGCTGCCGCGCATCTCCAGCTCGGTGGTGAGGGAGGACACCAGAATATAGCGCGCCAGGAAGGCGATGGCCACGCTGATGAGCAGCACCACGCCCAGGATGGAAACGAAGATCTTGTTCTTGAGGCTTAGACGCCCGTAGCGGAACAAGGCCGAGTGCCACAGCTTCATGGCGCGCCCCCGGCTCTGGAGCGGCGGAACTCCTCCAGCACCTCCGGCCACGATTCCACCAGCGTGAAGCTGCCGTCGGTAAGCTTGGTGAAATACACGCGCTCCATGCCCTGGTGGCTCTGCGGGCCAAAGCTCACGGCCTGCCCCGGCCCCAGGTCGTAGTCGTGGATGGACTCGATGGCCTGGATGAAGGCCTCGCGGGTCAGGTCGCGCCCGGCGCGGCGCAGCCCCTCAACCAGAATGCGGGCGTTGTAGTAGCCCTCAAGCCCCACGGAGTTGGGCTTTTCGTCCGGGAAATACTTAGCCAGCAGTTCCACGTATTCCTGCGCCCCGCCGGAAAACTTGCGCGCGCCAGCGCCCTCCGTGGGGGGCACCACCTGCGACATGACCACCAGCGGGCCGGGCGCGGGCCCCAGCCTGCGGGCCAGTTCCTCTGCGCCCACAAAGGAAACCGTGTAGAAAATGGGCGAAAAGCCATCGCCCTGGGCCAGCTGAATGAACCGGGCGCAGGGGTCGTAGGTGCCGATCATGACCACGGCCTCGGCCCGCGAGTCCGTGATCTTGGTAAGCCCCTCCTCCACGTCCAGGGTGCCACGCACGTAAGAACCGCGCGCCACGGGCTCCAGGCCGAACTCCTTGAGCGCCAGCTCGGTGCCGGTCAAGCCGTCGAAGCCGTAGGCGTCGTACTGGTAAAACACGGCGATGCGCGTAAGCCCCAGGTCCTTTACCAGGTGGCGCACGGCGGCGGCCGTTTCCTGGTAGTACGAGGCGCGGATGTTGAAGATATAGCGGTTGAAGGGCTCGCGCAGGGCGTTGGCCCCGGTGAACATGCCCAATAGCGGGATGCGCGCGTCCTCCAGCAGGGGCATGATTTTGACCGTGGTGGGCGTGCCCACATAGCAGAACAGGCTGAACACCTGGTCCTCTATGATCAGGCGCTGGGTGTTGGCCAGGCAGCGCGGCGGGTCGTAGGAGTCGTCGTAGGAGACGAGACGCAGCTTGCGGCCATGCACGCCGCCCTGCTCGTTCACGTGGTTCAGGTAGCACAGGGCCCCGCGCAGGGTTTGCGTGCCCAGGTAGCTGGCGTGGCCGGAGAGCGCAAGGGAGGAGCCCAAGGTGATGCTGTCCTCGGTGACGCCGGAGCTGTCCCGCTCCACGGCGGCGTCCTTGCCCTGGCGCTCCAGGTCCGGGTAGACCAGCAGACCCGCCAGGACCAGAACAGCAAGAAGGACCGCTACGGCAAGCCCCAGCCGCGCGCCCGAAAGCACCTTCGCCCCCATATCCCCTCCCGCATGCGCCGCCAGGAAAAGCCCCTGGCGGAGAACTGCGGAACACTACGACAGTCGGCCAAGGGCTTCAACAACAAATACCGGAAAAACCCATCGGCGGCGGCGGCAAGAAGCAGAACGGACCTGCCCTGCTGATAAATCCAACGCAAGCCTTGGCACCGGGCCCGAGACGTGTTACAGGGCATAAAAGAGGAATAACCAGACGATGCTGCATAACATCCACCACGCGGAGGCCCTTCCGCCAAGCCTTGCCGCGCTTCCCCCGCAGACCGAGGAAGAGGCGCGCGAGACCCTGCTTGCCCTGTGCTGGCCCGACGGCGGCAAGGCCTGCCCGCGCTGCCACGCCAAGGCCCCCTACCAGTTGGCCGGGGGCAGGCTGCGTTGCGGCGGCTGCCGCTATACCTTCCACGACTACACTGGCCGCTGGCTGAACGAGACCGGGCTTTCGGCCCTGAAATGGATAAAACTGACCCAGGCCTTTGCGGCGGAACTTTCCACGCGCGAAACCGCCGTCGAGGTCGGCATTTCTTACAACACGGCCTTCAAGGCACTCACGGTGCTGCGCTTGGCCATTTTGTCCCAAGGGGCGGATGCGCGCCAGTTCATGGGTCCCGGCGCGCCGCTGCACCCGCTGCTGGGCGGACCGGCGCAGGACGAACAACGCCCGCCCAACGCGCCCCTGCCCGTGTACGGGCTGTTGAGCCGCAGCAAGCACATTTTTGTGGACCTCTTGCCGGAGCTGACGGCGGAGAGCGTGCTGCACTTCAACCACAACTTCCACCTGCGCGTGGTGCGGCACGGCAGCATTCTCATCACCGACCGCTACAAGTCCTACGACGCCCTCATTTTATGCGGCGATGAGAACATGCCCTACCACTACCTGCTGCGCCACCCGGGGCACATCTTCGCCGAGAGCGGCGGCTACCCCTTCTGGGACTACTCGCGCCCCAGGCTGCGCCAGTTCAAGGGCCTGTCGTGGCGGCGTTTTCCCTTGTATCTTAAAGAGTTGGCCCTACGCTACAACATGCGCGACGAAGACTTCCCGCGCACCCTGCTCGCCGCACTCTGCGCTTTTGTGCCAAAGTTTACGTAAGCCACCCCTGTTTTGACTCCCCTCGCTTTTTTGCGAATAGCATAGTCCTCATACCGTGGAGGTACTATGGTTTCGCATCCTCCCACACACACAGACAGTCCCGGCCTGACCCTGCTCCCCTTCGGGGGTCTCGGCCTGGACTTGGCAGAGGTCCGGCGCAAGGTGTCCGGTCTTCTGCTTGCGCCCTTCCCCCGGCAGGAAGCGTGCGAGCAGAAGCCGCACTTCGACGCGCCCCCGGCGCTCTCCGGTTACGGCCTGCTCCTCAGGCTTTGCCGCGAAACGCTCGGAAGCTAAAGCCCACCCTCAACCCAAGGAGGCACCATGTCGCTTACCCGAAGAGGGTTTCTGCAACTCTCTGCCGCAGCGGCGCTTACCACCGCCTTTTCCGGCGTTGGCCTGGCCGCCAAGCCCAAGGCGGCCAAAGCCGCAGTCGACCGCATAGCCAGACTCAAGCCCGAATGGAGCAAGCAGACCACGACCGTTTGCTGCTATTGCGCCGTTGGCTGCGGGCTCATCGTCAACACCGCCCTGGAAGGCTCCAAGCGCGCCATCAACATCGAAGGCGACCCGGACCATCCGATCAACGAAGGCGCCTTGTGCGCCAAGGGCGCCAGCATCTTCCAGCTCACCGAGGGCAACCCCGGCGAAAAGAACCCCCGCCTGCAGCAGGTTATGTACCGCAAGCCCTATGGCACCAAGTGGGAGGCCAAAAGCTGGGACTGGGCGCTGGAACGCATCGCCAAGAACATCAAGCGCGACCGCGACGCCAGCTTCACCGAAAAGAACGCCAAGGGGCAGGTGGTCAACCGCTGCGAGGGCATCGCAAGCGTCGGCTCCGCCGCCATGGACAACGAGGAATGCTGGGCCTACCAGGCCTTCCTGCGCTCCCTGGGGTTGACCTACATAGAACACCAGGCCCGTATTTGACA
>DIVX01000119.1 GCA_002422505.1 Desulfovibrio sp. UBA6121 | reverse complement strand
CCGCGACGCCATGCCCGGCGGCGGCGCCATCCGCGTGAGCACCCGGCTGCGGCCTGGCCAGGGCGCAGCCCCCGGCTTTGCCGAGGTGTCCGTGGCCGATGGCGGCACGGGCATCAGCCCGGAGCACCTGGGCAAGATTTTCGATCCTTTCTTCAGCACCAAGGGCGTGGGCGAAGGAACCGGGCTCGGGTTGTCCGTATCCTTTGGCATTGTGCAGAACCACGGCGGCGTCATAGAGGCCGAAAGCCCGGCCCCGGCGCAGTACCGCCCGCCCGGCGCAAGCGGTCCAGGCACCGTGTTCCACGTGCTTTTGCCTCTGCGCGGCCAGGCGGAGGCCCCCCCAGTCCCCTCTGGGGCACCCCGAAATAACAGCGAGGAGCAGGCATGGCGACCATCATAGTTCTCGACGACGTGGCCGACGCGGCCATCATGATCAAGCGCATGCTATCCCGCCTGGGCCACACGGTGGAGGCCTTCACCGAGGAGGAGCAGGCCGTGGCCTTTGTGCGCGATAATCCCGTGGACCTGGCCATTCTGGACATCAAGCTTTTGAAGATGACCGGCGTGGAGGTGCTGGAGGAGATAAAGAAGCTGTCTCCACGCACCAAGGCCATCATGCTCACGGGCTACCCGACCCTTGAAACCGCGCGCCAGGCCTTGGACCTGGGGGCCAACGCCTACTGCGTCAAGCCCATCGACAAGAACGAACTGGAGTCCACTGTAGCGGCGGTGCTTGTGACCTGAGAGGGTGCGTATGGGGGCGTTGTCGCGGATATTTTCCCGCTGGGGCCAGGAGCTCTTTTTCCCGGAAAAGCTTCTGCGCGAGCGGTACGAAGCCTTCAAGGCCTTGCTTGAGGCTGACGAGTGTTGCCTGCTGCTTGTGGCCGAGCTGGAAGAAATTTTCGCCGGGGCGCGCCAGGTGGATCCGGCCAGGATCAACTGGTTGTGCAGCCAGTTGTGCGGCTCCGTGGACACGGTGGTGCAACAGCTGCTGGCCATGCGGCCAGACGGCTACCCCGGCCTGCGCGAAGCGTTGGAACGCATACGGGCAGGCGTTGAACCGCTGCAGGGCCAGCCGCTGGGCTGTGCGCCTGGGCCGCTTGTGCTGCCCCTGGGCAAGGCCCTGGGCAAAGAGGGGCTGGTCGGCGGCAAGGCCGCAAATTTGGCCGTGGCTGCGCGCGCGGGGCTGCGCGTGCCGCCCTGCCTGGTGGTCACCACCGCCGCGTTCCGGCTGTTTATGGAGTCAGGCGGCCTGCGCCCACGCCTGAACCGGTTGCTGCGCCAGGTGGACCTTGCGCGGGCGGAGCGCGTTGGCCCGCTGTGTGCGGGGATGCGGGCGCTGGTGCTGGGGGCCGCCGTGCCGGAGGAACTGGCCCGCGCCCTGCGGGAAGCCGCCTCAAACCCGGACTTTTGCGGAGCGCCCCTGGCCGTGCGCAGCTCTGCCGTGGCGGAGGACGGCGAGCGCTCCTTCGCCGGACAGTACGCCAGTGAGCTGTTTGTCCCGCCGGAATCAATCATCGACGCTTACAAACGCGTGGTGGCCTCAAAATATATGCCCGGTGCCGTAACCTACCGTGTGCGCAGCGGATTGTCAGACGAATGCGCGTCCATGGCAGTGCTTGTCATGCCGATGGTCCGGGCGGCGGCGGCCGGGGTGCTGCACAGTTGCGACAGCGCGCAGGACAAGGCCGGGCACTGCGTGTCGCTTTTTGTATTACCCGGACTGGCCGATGCCTTGGTCTCGGGCACGAGCGAACCGCGCGTGTTCCGCCTGTCACGCTGGCTGCCCGCGAATATCCTGGAGGAATCGGGCGCTGCGGAGGTTACGCTCCGCCCGTCGGCTTTGTCCGAGCTTGTGATGACCGGTCTGGTGCTGCAATCCGTGTTCGGCAAGCCGCAAGAGGTGGAGTGGGCGCTGGATCAGGAAGACCGCTTGTACGTGCTGCAATCGCGCAGTCAGGGCGCATGGCCACCGCCTGAGCCCGACCTTGAAACAGTACAGCCGGATGACGGCGAAGCCTGCGGCCTTGGGGGGGCGCCCCTGGCCGAGGGGTTGAGCCCCGTTGCGCCGGGGCTTGGGTGTGGCGCGGTGTTCCACCTGGCCGCCGAAGCCGACCTCTCCGGCGTTCCGGCCGGGGCGGTGCTGGCGGTGGATTGTCTCACTCCGGCCCTGGCCCGCTGCCTTGACCGGGTGGCGGCAGTGGCGGCCACGTCCGGCTGTCGGGCCAGCCACTTCGCTTCCGTGGCGCGGGAGGCCAGGGTGCCTGTCGTTTCCGGGTTGGAAAATCTGCGGGCGCGCCTGCCGGAGGGGCTGCTGGTCACCGTGGACGGCGGCGCGGGCAGGATTCTTGGCGGCTGCCCTGTGGCGCTGCAACAGGCCCCGTCCAGGCGCAGGGACGAGGAGCAGCGGCGTTTGAGCAACAGCTTTGCGGCGTTGGCCAGGCAGACCTGCCACCTGTGTTTGACGGACCCCGAAGCGCCGGACTTCGCTCCGCAAAGTTGCCGCTCCTTGCATGACCTTGTGCGCTACTGCCATGAAAAGGCCGTGGTCGAGATGTCCGGGCTGGCCGGGCAGGAGGGCGCGAGCGGGGCGGACCGGCCAGACGAACGGCCGGGCAGGGCGCTGGGCAAGGCCCGGCGATTGCGCACCGATCTTGCCTTTGCGCTCTTGCTGCTGGACCTGGGCGGAGGGCTCGCCCCCGCAAGCGATGCCAAAGCCGAGGTGCGGCCCGAAGACATCACCAGCGCGCCCATGCTTGCGCTTTGGCAGGGCTTGGCCTGCTCCGGCGAAGTTTGGCGCGACACAGGCTTTTGCTGCGACTGGCAGGAGTTCGACCGCATCAGCGCCGGCATCTTCCGCAAGGAAGCCCGGCTGCTGGCCAGCTTCGCCCTGCTTTCCGCCGATTATCTGCACCTGCTGGTGCGCTTCGGGTATCATTTCGCCGTGCTGGATAGCCTGTGCGGGCCAAGGGCGGAGGCGAACTACATACGCTTTCGCTTCAAGGGCGGCGGCGGGCTGCCGGAGCAGCGGCGGCTGCGCGTGGTCTACATTGGCCACGTGCTTGAGGGCGCTGGCTTCGCCGTGCGCGTGCGGGGCGACATGCTGACCGCGAGCGTGTCCCGCATCGGGCGGCAGGACATCCGCCGCGCCTTGGTCCTGCTGGGCCGCCTGCTTGTGCGCACCCAGCGCCTGGATTTGCATCTTGCCGACGAACCCCAGGCGCTGCACCTCGCCAACGGCTTTCTGTCCGAGGCCGTTCATGGTAGTTGAGGGCAGGAGCCGCGCATGACCCTGAGGAAGGATGCCTACCCGCTGACCTGGGTGACCGACCATTTGGGGGTGGGGCCTGCACCCATGTCGCGCACCGCCCTGGATTCCCTGCGCGAGCAGGGCGTTGGGGCCATTTTGAACCTCTGCGCAGAATTCACGGACCTGCACGACATCGAGGCCGCAAACGGCTTCGAAGTCTACTACCTGCCCATCGCCGACGAAGAGGCCCCGGACCTGGCCGAGTTGGAAAAAGCCTTGGCCTGGCTCGACGAAGCCATTTATCTGGGCAAGAAGGTGCTCATCCATTGCCGCCACGGCATTGGCCGCACGGGCACGGTGCTCAACGCCTATCTGCTGCGCCGGGGGCTGGGGCACCTGCTGGCCTGGCGCAAGCTGCGCGGGTTGCGCTCCCAGCCGACGAATTTTCGGCAATGGCGAACCGTGCGCCGCTATGGCCGCACGGCCGGGCGGCTCAAGCTGCGCAAACCAACCCTGGAGCACCGTTTTCAGGTGGACATGGAGCCGTTCTTCGCGGATTACGCCAAACTCATCGATCTGGCCGAGGACGCGCTCAAGCGGGCGGGGATTGGCAGCCTGTGCGGCCGCGAGCATGACGGCTGCTGCCGCGAGCCTTTGTTTCTTGGCCTGGCCGAGGCCGTGCGGGTCAATGCGGCGCTGAATTCCGTCCTCACCAGCGTCCAGCGTGCGGCGGTCATCAAAAGCGGTGCAGACGCCGAACGCAGGGACGCAGCCTGCCCTTTGCTGGTGGAGGGCGTCTGCCTGGCCTTTGCGCAACGGCCCCTGGCCTGCCGCGTGCACGACCTGCCCCAGGCCGAGCGCCTTGCCTTGTGGCAGGCTTTGCTGTCTCCGGCCCTGGAAAAGCTCTCTCGCGAGGTCTATCAGCGCCTGACAGGGCAGTTCATGCCCGAGGGCTTCCCGAACTTCAGCATGACCAGCGTGGTTACAGGCCGGTATGTGCAGGCCTTTTTTGACTGGCAGCGTGTGGCCCAGGGCAAAAACTAGCCCTGGCGGCTTGCTTGCGGCGGTGGCAAATGCCCCAGCAGCGCCGCGCGTCCGGCTTCGCGCAAGGCCTTTGTCAGCCGCGCCAACAGCGGCGAGGCGATGTTCCAGCAATGCCAGTTGAGCGGAACGTCCAGGGGCGAGTCCGGGGCGAGGTCCGCAAGCTGGCCCAGCGCTAGGGGGCTTGCCGCCTGCATGTGCGGCACCAGCCCATACCCGGCCCCGCCAAGAACGAAATCCACGAAGCGCTCGGAATTGGGCACATGGTGGCGCGGCGCGCCTTGCGGACTTGCGCCCAGGCGGGTTTCCAGAAACCTGTCGTGGACGGTGTCCTGCCGGTTGAAGACGACGGCCGGAGCCAGCAGGACCGCCTGCGGAGTGAGCCCCTGCGCAAACCAGCGCGCGGCAAAGGCCGGCGACGAGACGCAGTGATAGCGCATCGTCCCCAGATAGTGTGCGTGGCAGCCCTGCATGGCGCTGTGCCGCGTGCTGACGCAGCCCACCACCTCGCCCGCGCGCAGCAGTTCGTGCGTGCGCTCCTGGTCGTCCACCTTGATGTCCAGGGCCAGATGCTTGCGCGAAAGCAGCGGCAGCACCGCCCCGGTGAACCAGGTGGCCAGGGTGTCTGCGTTCACCGCCACGGCCAGGGTTTGCCAGGGGGCGTCCTCGCCCCTTGCCTCCGGCGTCAGGCCGTTCGCCAGCTCCGCCTCCAGCAGGTCCACGCGCCGGGCGTGGCGCAGCAGCCTGCGCCCCGGTCCCGTGGGCATGGGCGGCTGCGTGCGCGCCAGCACCGGCTGGCCAAGGCTTTCCTCCAGCAGGCGGATGCGCTGCGACACCGCCGACTGGGTGATGTTCAGCCGTTTTGCCGCGCGTTCGAATCCGCCTTCCTCCACCACCGCCGCCAGGGCTTCAAGCTGTTTGTAGTCGAGCATGGTTGAGTATTAGCAAAATTAATCGATACTGCAAACAATGAATTGTACTTGTTCGCACTGGGCAGGTAGACGAGGGGCCGTAGCAGTCGTAGCGGGAGGCAGCGTATGTTCGCAACGGAAACCGCGGTGTATGTTCAGGGGTTTGCCCTAAGCGCGGGGCTGATTATGGCCATTGGCGCGCAGAATGTTTTTGTGTTGACCCAAGGCGCGCGCAGGCACCGGCCCTGGTTTGTGGCCGGGGTGTGCACCGGGTGCGACGCTCTGCTCATCGCCGCCGGGGTGGGCGGCGTGGGGGCGCTGGCCTCGGGCAGCCCCGGGGTGTCTGGCCTGCTGGCCCTGGCCGGGGCGGTGTTCCTGCTGGTGTATGGCGCGCGGGCCTTCCGCAGCGCGTTCAGCGGCCAAAGCCTGGGCCTGGACGAGAATACGGTCAAACCGCCCCTGCGGGCGATTCTGCTCACTGCTCTGGGGGTCAGCCTGCTCAACCCCCATGCCCTGCTCGATACGGTGGTGCTCATCGGCGGGCTTTCCAGCAGGCTCGACGGCCACGGGCGGATGTTCTTCGGGCTGGGTGCGGTTTCGGCCTCGGCCTGCTGGTTCTTTTCCCTGAGCCTGGGCGGGCGGCTGCTGGCCCCGGTGTTGCGCAGGCCAGGGGCCTGGCGCGTGCTTGATGTGCTGGTGGGCCTGACCATGTGGGGCCTGGCGGCGGGAATAGGACGCGAGGCCCTGGAGCGGCTTTTGGCCTAGGCCGTGGCGCTGCCTGCGCAGTCCAGCTCCGTGCAGTTGCGCCCGGCGTGCTTGGCCTTGTACATCATGGTGTCGGCCCGCGCAGTCAGGCTGGTCAGGGTGTCGTCGGGCCGGGCCAGCGCCCCGCCCACAGACACGGTGATGGACAGGCTTTCGCCGTTCAGACGCAGGGGCGAAACCTCGACAAAGCGGCGCATGCGCTCCGCAATGCTGCGAAACACCTGCTCTTCCACCTGGGGCACCAAAACCACGAATTCCTCGCCGCCCCAACGGCATACGGTATCCACGCCGCGCAGGGCGCTTTGCAGGGTTTTGGCCACCTGCACCAGGGCCTTGTCGCCTGCTTCGTGGCCGTGGCTGTCGTTGATGCTCTTGAAGCCGTCCACATCGGCGAACAGCAGGCCAAAGGGCGTTCCGTAGCGTTTCAGTTCGCCCAGCCTGCGCTTGAACTCCTGCTCGGCGGCGTTGCGGTTGCCAAGGCCGGTGAGCGCGTCCGTCAGGGTTCTGCTTTTGAGCTCGTTCAACTCGCAGAGCATGCGCAGATGCGTGCTGGCGTCGCTGAACACCTCCATCGCGCCCACTATTTCGCCGCTGTCGTCGCGCAGGGGGGAAACGCGTACGGCCACGGGCACGCGGTGTCCGTCCTTGTGCAGCAGGAAAACCTGGCCTTCGAACTCCTGCCCGTTGTTCAGGGTTTGCGCCAGGGGGCAGCCGTCGTTGCACAGTTCTTTTCCCTCGGCGGTAATGTGCCGGAGGATGTTGTTGGCGCAGCTTTGCCCCAGCACTTCCTCCGCCCGGTAGCCGGATATGCGCTCCGCACTGCGGTTCCAGTACGTGATGCCTCTTTGGCGGTTCACGAAGTAGAGCCCGTCAAAGAGGTTGTCCAGGATACTTTTGTAGTACTCCGGCTTCACGGTTGTCCCCTGCGTTGGTCGTTGCTGCGAGTAATTACTTATCTAGTACGGTTAAGCGGGACCGTGCGCAAGGGGCAAAGCCCGCGCGAACGAAAAAAGCGCCCCGGATTGCTCCAGAGCGCTTTGTCATCAGCTCGGTTCTGTTCGCGCGTCTAGAAACAGACGGCAACCAGATTGAAGGGCGTGTAGTTGTTTTCCGGGTTCTCGGCGTAGCGGCAGCCCATGCGGCCGTCATCGCGCTTGTTGATGATGTCTTTGTTGGAGCCTTTGTAATATTCGCACTCGTTGTTGAAGCACACAACGATGACGCCCCAGCCGCTGTCGGGCGGGGCCAGCCACGCCTCCATGGGCTTGTGGCAGTGGGGGCACACGCGGTCTTCAAGTTCGGTGATGATGCCAGCGTATTCATGTATCATGGAGGGCTCCTCTCGGTTCTTTGGTGCGGCTCGCCTTCGAGCCGGGCGCGACGCAATCAAGTAAGGCCGCGACGGCAGGCGTCAAGGGCCGTCGGCCTGCCGGGGCGCTAGAAGGTGACCTTGCGGGGACTTTCGTCAGCCGCGTCAGCCGGGTCAGCCGCATCAGCCGCGTCGTAGCCGTCGTCGTCCGGCTCTTCACCATCCTGCCAGTCCTCGCCGTCCTGCCGGGCGTCAAGGGCCGGGCCTGCGCCCCCGGTGGCGCGCAGGTCGCGCAGCAGGCGGAACAGCGTACGGCTGCTGCGCGGCGGCTTGTTCTTTTCAGCCTCGGCCTTGGCGTTGCGCACCAGCATGCGGATGCGGCTTCGTATTTCCGCCCGCTCCGTTTCCGGCGCAAGGGCCACCATGTCCTCAAGGCCGGATTCGTCGCCGGAGAGCAGGGCGGCGCGCTGGGCCTCCACGGCGTGGAATTCGCGGGCCTGGCTGCGGTTGCCCGCCTCCATGTCCTCCACCGCGCGCGCCAGCGGGTCGGTGTCGCTCTCGCGCATCAGCGCGCCGATGAATTGCAACTGGCGGCGCTTGGCTTCGTGTTTTGTAAGTTTTTTGTACTCGCGTATGGCTTCTTCCAGGCGCGGGGCCAGGTCCAGCCGCTTCAGGGCGGAGTCCGGCAGCTCGGCCAATTTTCCGCCAAGCACCTGCAATGCGGCGCTGTCTCGCTTTTTTTGCGAGCGGCTGGGCGGTCTTGGGTCGGTATGGTCGTAAGGCTTGGGCTTGCGCATGTGGTCCTCGTGCTAGGGTGCTGCGCGGTCATCGCGCGGGGGGAGTTTCCCTGGTTTTGCCCGGACTGGCAAGCGCGAAAATGCGACGCGCGCCAAACGCCGGGCTCACGCCGCCAGGGCTTCCACGCCAAAGGCTCGCGCTCGGTACAGCACAGACCCGACC
Organism: Desulfovibrio sp. UBA6121; assembly: GCA_002422505.1. Lineage (GTDB taxonomy): Bacteria > Desulfobacterota > Desulfovibrionia > Desulfovibrionales > Desulfovibrionaceae > Humidesulfovibrio. Next base: position 4,026 of record DIVX01000119.1, on the reverse strand, counting down.
GGGAGACCCGACCGGCTCGGCCCGACCAGGAGACCCGCCGACTCTGAAAAATATGCCGTGCGCAAGAGGCAAAGCCGAGGCGATTCGTGCAGACGGTGCCGCGCTCGTGGGCCTGTGCGGCTGCCTCCCCGGACGCAACGTCAAGAGCCAGCGGGTTGCCCCGCCGACCCCATGAAGACAACTCGTGCCGGAATTACCGGGCGTTGCATCACAAAACGTTCATCAGCCCGCTTGGCGGGCCGGTGAAAACGTTGAGCACACGGCTGCTAGCGCAGGGAAAAGTCCACCCGGCCGCCTGCGGGCGCGCCCTTGGGCGGCTCCACGCCAACGCGCGGGGCCAGCAGGAACACGCGCCCCTGGTCGATGCCGCCATGCTCCACCAGCCAGGCCTGCACGGCGATGCCGCGGTCCTGGGCCAGGCGCTCCATGGCGCCAGCGCCGATGCTGCCGCCCTCAAGCAGCAGCGTCTCCATCTGCTCCACGGGCAGGGTTTTGGCAAAGCCCACAATGTTGCGCGGCTTCTTCACGTCCGAGGCCTTGTACACCCGCTCCAGGTAGCGCGCGTATTCCTCCGGCGTCAGGGTGATCTCGGCCACGTTGCCGCTGGCCTTGCCTTGGCGGGCCAGTTCCGTGGCCTTCTGGGCCTTCACGCGCATCTCCAGGCGGGCGCGCTTCAGGCCTTCCTCCTCGGCTGCAAGGTCGGCGGCTCCGGCCAGTTCGAGCTTGAGGCCGGTGCGGTCGCGCAGGGCCTTGGCCAAGGTTTCCAGGTGCTTCTGCGCGTCTGGGGTGATGCTGGCCCGGCCGGGCTCGAAGGCCACGTACGACAGCTCCTCCCCGCCACCGAAAAGCGAGGCCAGCAGGCTGAAGGGCGAGGTGACGGCCTTGGTGATGAGGTTCAGCAGCACCTTGACGATGATGCCGCCCACGCTGAATTCCGGGTCGTCGAGGGAACCCTTGATGGGCAGGTTGATGTCGATTTCCCCGCGCGAGTTCTTGAGCAGCGCCACCACAAGCCCCACAGGAATGGACAGGGCGTCGGGGCTGTCCACCTTCTTGCCAAAGGTCAGCTGGTCGAGGAAGACGTTGTTCTCCGCCTCCAGCTGGCCGTTTTGCACCAGATAGCGCAGATCCACGGAGAGCTTGCCCTTCTCGATGACATAGCCCACGTAGCGGCCCGAATAGGGGCTGAAGCCCGCCATCTCTATGCCGGTGGCCTTGGCGCGGATGTCCAGGTTCAGCACCGGTCCCAGCGGGTCCATCTTGCCGGAGATGTCCAGCGGCCCGGTGCGGTCCACCTTGCCGCGTATGGCCACGTCGGTCATGGTTCCGGCCTTGAGCGCGCCAATGCGCCCGGAAAGGTCGGTGAGGTTGGCCGTGTAGTTGGGCTTCACGAAACGGTCGGTGAAGTTGATGTTGCCGCCGGAAAGCACGATGCGGCCGATGCGCACCTGGGGCGCGGGGCCGGTCTCGGCCTGGGCGGCGGGTGTGGCGTCTGGCTTGACGGCAGCAGTGGCGGCTGGCTTGCCCGCTGCCGCCTGCTGCGCGCCTGTCTTTGGCGCATCGGGCTTGGCGGCCAGGGGTTTTGCCGCCTGGCGCTGGCCCTTTTTCTCGGCCTTGGCCTGGACAGCCTGGGCCTGGACCTCGTCCTCCTGCTCCTTTCGGAGCACATCGTTCAGGTTCAGGCGGCCCTCGGAGGTGAGCAGGGCGCGCACAAAGAAGTTGTTGATGGCGATTTCGTCCACCCCCACGCGCAGGGGCTCGGTGCCCGCCTCCAGCCCGGTCAGCTTCAGGCTGCGCCAGCGCAACAGGTCGGCGGAGTTGGCCTTGTCCAGCACGCTGAAGTCGATGAGCCCGATATCGCCCTTGAAAGAGGCGGCGGGGCCGTTGGCCAGCAATTGGCCCTTGGCCGAAACCTCGCCGCGTGTCAGCACGGCGTTCAGTTCGCCCATGGCGAAGCCTTGCAGGGCCACCAGATCCACCTGGCTCATGTCCAGGTCCAGCTGGGCCTTGAGGACCGGGGTGTGCTGCACGCTGCCGCCCAGGCTGACGGCTCCGTGCTCGTTGATGCGGGCGGAGAGCTTGAGCGTGGCCGGGGCCGGACCGCTGGAAAGGCCTTCGAGGTTCAGGGCCAGGGCCTCCACCGTAAGCGGGCGCACCTTGGGACCCAGGGTCTCGTCGGCGTAGCGCAGGCTGCCTTCGCTGATTGCCACGCGGCCCACGCTCCAGGCCCAGGCGGCCGGGGCCTTGGCTTCTGCCTTCGAAGCCTTGGCGGCAGGCTTGGCATCGGTTTTGGCGGCTTTGGCCAAGGTGGCTGGCTTGGCGGCTTCTGCCTGTGCGGATGCGGGCTTTGCGTTGGCGACAGCGGCCGGAGCGGCGGCCGGAGCGGCGGTCTCGCCAGCGGGCTTGGCTGTGGCCTTGGCCTTGGCTGCGGCCTTGGCGCCAGCCTTTCCGGCGGGCTTGGCGCTTGCGCGCGCAGCGCCCAGGCCTTCCAGGGCGTTGGCGATGTCCAAGGTTCCGCCTTCCAGGCGACGTATTTTGCCAAAGGGCTTGGCGAGGCGCAGTTCGGCCACCTCGGCCTTGCGCCCGGTGGTGGATACCGCGACCCCGGCGAGTTCCAACGCGCCGAAGCCCAGGAAAGGCTCCTTGGCGTCGGCCTCGCTCAGGTTCGTGTCCGCCAGAGTCAGTTGGCAGCGCAGGTCTCCGGCCAGGGTGGCCTCGTCCAGGCGCAGGTCGGCCTTGCCCAGGCGCAGGCGCAAGGGCCGTCCCTGGGCCTTGGCGAGGGTGCCCGCCACGCCGTCCAGGCTGGCCTGGCCGCTCAACCGCACGGTGGCGTCTTTGCCCTGCGGCTGGGCGAAGCCGATGCTCAGGCGGGCGCTCAAACGCGCGGCCTCAAGTTGCAGGGGCAGGTCGGTCGGGGCGTACTGGAACACCCGCATCAGGTCGAAATCGGTCAGGTTCAGCTCAAGGGTGGCGTCTTTCCCGGGGGCGAAGGGCCGCACCGCCCCCGCCAGGTTGATGGGCGCGCCATTGACCTTGGCCGAGAACTTGGGCTCCACGTTGCTTTCCACCGTGCCCGCCGTGTTGGCGATGAAGGGAATGCCGAGGCTCAAGTCCGTCACCTCGTGCCGCCCTTGCTGCAGCTGGTCGTCGAACACCAGCCCGCCGCCTTCGATGGTGATGTTGGCCACGGAGAATTCCGGCGTGGGGGTGGAGGGGCCCGCCAGCCACTTGTCCAGCAGGTCGGAAACGTTCAGGCGGCCATCGGGCTGGCGCACCAGGTGCAGGCGCGGGCCGGTCAGGCGCAGTTCGCTCACCACGGGAATGCCGCGCGCAAGGCTGGCGGAGGAAATGTTCACATACAGGCTGTCGAAGCCGAAGAGCTGGGCGTCTTTGGCGAACCGGCCATCCGGTTCCGGCGCTGCGCCTTTTTGCCCCACGCTGAAGCCGCTTACCGTGGCGGAAAGGGTATAGGGCGAGACCTCGATCTTGGCGATGCGCACCGGTCTGCCGAACTCCTGGGTGAGCAGTTCCTCGGCCTTTTGCTTGGCGAAGCCCGGCAGCCACAGGTAACCTGCGGCGCCAAAGAGCAGAAAGAGCGCCACCAGGACGGCCAGGGTAGAGCGCAGGGCGCGGCTGCGCAACGCTGCTTTGCCTTTTTCGGCAAGTTTCGAGGCGGGGGGCTGCTGTTCGGTCATGGTCTCGCCTTGGGTTGGTGGTGGCGGAGCGCTGGACCAGCCGCCTGCTTTTACGCAACTGGCCGGGCCGACGGCGCTTGGGTTCAGGGATGCGCAGTGTCTACGCATTCTTGAGCAACATGCTCCGTAAAGTCAAGGCGGGCACACTCCCAAAACGGGCGGGACGCGGGCGCAAAAAAGGCCGGGAACTTTCGCCCCCGGCCCTTGCAATGCGATCGGCGCCACCCGCGAAGGGGGTTAGGCCACCCAGTCGTCGCCTTCTTCCACCGGGGCGAACCCGCGGCGGATGGTGTTCTCGGAAACCAGGCGCGGGTCCATGAACTGCAGCAGG
>DIVX01000077.1:19726-19855 GCA_002422505.1 Desulfovibrio sp. UBA6121 | reverse complement strand
GTCGGCCAGGGCGGTGTGGCAGCGGTTGCACCAGTTGACGATGTAGTTGCCCTTGTAGATGAGGCCCTCGCCGTACAGGCGCACGAACACCTCGCGCACGGCCTTGGAAAGCCCCTCGTCCATGGTGAA
>DIVX01000077.1:9357-19542 GCA_002422505.1 Desulfovibrio sp. UBA6121 | reverse complement strand
TGCCTTGCTGGCGCATGAAGCGGCACAGAATGTCCTGCACGGTGATGTCGAGGGCGTGGCCCATGTGCAGCGCGCCGGTGACGTTCGGCGGCGGAATGACGATGGAGAAGGGTTCCTTCTTGCCGGAGAGCACATCCTGCGGATCGGGCGTGAAGGTCTTGTTCTCAACCCAGTGCCTGCCCCAGCGGGCCTCCACGTCTGCGGGCTCGTAGCCTTTGGGCAGCGCGGCCTCCTGGGGGTTCTGCGGGGCGGCGGGGGCGGAAATGTCAGACATGGATGCTCCTTCAAGTCGCGCGCATGGCCCGTGGCCCGGGCGGCCCCTGGGCCTGCCCCCTTGTCAGCGGGGGACGGCGCGGATAGGGTGCCGGAAACCCTGGGGGCTTTCAATGACGCGCGTTTTCGTCGTGTGGGATGACTCGCACCTGTGGGGCTTGCTTGTGCTGCGCTTTTTGCGCGCGCTTGAGCTGCCCCACGGGATTTTACGCGCACATGACATAGCCGAGGGCGCGCTCTCTGGCAAGTGCGCCGCCCCTGGCGGGTTCCGGGACGCCCCAGCCCCGGCTGGCGCCCGCGCTCTGCCGCATCTTTCGCCCAATGACGCCCCGCCCCTGCTCATAGTGCCCGGCGGCTGGGCGCGCGGCAAGGCGCTGCGCCTGGGCGCGGCGGGGCTTGAGGCCATACGCGCCTTTGTGGCGGGCGGCGGCAACTATCTGGGCTTTTGCGGCGGGGCGGGCCTGGCCCTCACCAGCCCGCGCGGACAGGATTCCCTGGGCCTGTGCCCTTGGGGGCGCATGGGCTTTGCGGGCCGCCTGCAACATTTTCTTTCCGGCGATGTGCGTCTGGCCCTTTCCGACGCAGATCCCCTGGCCCTGCCCGGCGCGGCGGAGGCCCTGGCCCAGGTGTGGTGGCCGGGCCAGTTCGCCCCGCCGCCGCGCCAAAAAGAGGGCGGCGACGGCGTGCAGGTGCTGGCGCGCTACGCAGGCCTGGGGCCGGACTTCTGGGTGGCCGACCTGGCCCTTTCGCGCTTCCCGGAGGAGACGCTTTCCGACTGGGAAAACCTGTACGGCCTGCAAGTGCGGCCCGATTTCCTCACCGGACGCCCGGCGGTGATTTCCGGACAGTACGGCACGGGGCGCTACGTGCTCTCCTACCCGCACCTGGAAACGCCGGACTCGCCCCAGGCCAACGCCTGGCTGGCGCACCTGCTGCGCAGCCTGACCAGCGCCGCCGCGCCGGATCTTTGCCCCGCCGGCACGCCAAACGGCAGCACGCAAAATCTCAGCACATCGGATGTCAGCACGTCGGGTGTCAGCCCCTTGGCCCACACGCCCGCCTGCGCGGCCCCCCCCAGCCCGACGGTGCCGCCCTGGCACGTGGGCGCGGGCGCGCCCCGCTGGCCGGATGCCGTGCTCTGCGAGGCCAAGGCCGGGCTGGAGGAGGTCATCCGCCTAGGGCAGGACCATTTGCTGCTGTTCTGGCGCAACCCGTGGCTGCTGGGCTGGCGGCGCGGGGTGCCGGGGCCGGGCATCAACGGCGTGTATGCCCTGGTGTGCGAGGCGCTCTCCTGCCCCGCGCCCGCGCCGGGCAGCGCGGCGGCGCAGCTTTGGGCGGCGCGCAGCGGCGATTTCGCGCGGCTGGCCACGCTGTTCTGCAAGGGGCTTTCGGGCCTGCTTTTGGCGGAGCGCCTGGACATGACGGTGCGCCAAACCCCGGGCGTGGACGGGGCGGACGACATGTTCACCAAAAATCTGCGCGACATGCGCACCGCGCTCTTCGGCCCGCCCCCCTCCGCCGGGGGCGTGTGCGGGCAGTTGCTGGGAATTTTGGAAGAGTTGTGCGCGAGGTTGTGGGGAGATGAACGTTTGTGAACAAGAATCTAATAAAAAGGACTTTGCATGAGCACCATCACTGAGGAGCAGTACTTCAACGCTTTTCACGCTTGCGCGAAAAAGATTACTGTTCGTGGGAAAATATTGGACGCTCACATGCAGTTCCTGCAACCAAATGGAATGCACGTCGCCACAGCCACCGAACTCGCTAGCGCTGTGCATTATCCAAACCACAACTCCATCAATTTGCAGTACGGTCTGTTCGCGCGAACCATTGGAGAGCACCTCGGCATCACACCCGACTACGCCACGCCTGGCAGCACAGACTGGCTATCTATTTTTGTTGTCTTCTATGTAAATGGGGGGAATCCTTTAGGCCATTGCGAATTAGAATTACGCCCGGAAGTGGCCCGAGCTTGGACTCGTTTTAAAGCAGCAGCGTAGGAGCGTTCTCCGCGCGCCGCCCGTTCACGGGGACGACCCCGCCAGCCTTCAAGGACTCATCATCATGCCGTGGATCTATCTGGTCATCGCCGGACTCTTCGAGGTCGCCTGGGCCGTGGGGCTCAAATACACCGATGGCTTCACCCGTCTTGTGCCGTCGGTGCTCGTGGCGGCGGCCATGGTCGCCAGCATGGGCCTGCTTGGCCTGGCCGTGCGCCACCTGCCCATCGGCACGGCCTACGCCGTGTGGACGGGCATAGGCACCCTCGGCGCGGCGGGCTTCGGCATGCTGGTGCTGGGCGAACCGGCCGGGGCGGCGCGCCTGGGCTGCATCGCCCTCATCGCCGCAGGCATAGCCGGGCTCAAGCTGCTGCCCGCGTAGGCGGCGCGAAGAGCCAGCACGGATCAGACGGCGCAGCCCCGCCCAGACGAGCGCGAGGCAAGCACCTGTCGCACCCCGGCAACGGGCAGAGGCGCGTCGGCAGCAGGCAGAGGCGCGTCGGCAACGGGCAGAGACGCGTCGGCAACGGGCAGAGGCACGTCGGCGCAGGCCGCAAAAAACAAAAGCCCCCGCGCCGTCTCGGCTGCGGGAGCTTTATCATCAAGGTGCTAGCTTTCTAGTAGCGGCGGGGCGGGCGAGGGGCACGCTCCTTGGCCTCGTTGACACGCAAGGTGCGGCCACCGAAATCTTTGCCGTCCAGGGCCTCAATGGCCTTGGCGGCGCCTGCGTCCTCCATCTCCACGAAGCCGAAGCCACGGAAGCGGCCGGTTTCGCGGTCCATGACGAACTTGACCATCTGCACTTCACCGAACGTGTTGAACAGATCGCGAATTTCGTCTTCCTTGGCGCTGAAAGGCAAATTGCCAACATAAATGGACTTCATCGCTTCCTACTCCTCAAGTGAAATACACGGAAAACCCGCCTTGTTTCGCCCTCGCACGACTCAACAAAAGCCGAGTCCAGACGCCCCAAGCATGCCTTGACCTATTTGCCGCATTATCCCAGCACATCAAAAACAGCAAGGGTAAAAAGGCCAAAATCAAGAGGTATTGCACGTTTTATTGGGCTGCTGCGGCTGCCCTGCGCACGCCCGCGCACGCCCGAAAGCTGCGCAGCCTTACGCAATGGCCGATTTTACCCTGCTCCGCCCCGTTTCACCCCCGGCGGCGCAGCAGCCCGCCAGCGCCCGCGCCAAGCGAAAAATCAGGGGCCAAAGCGCTTGCGGCGTCATACAAGTCGAGCAGTTGGTTGGACTTCTCCACCTGGGCCTCGGTGCGGGCCTGCTGGCTGCGCAGGGCGCTTGCCGCCGTGCTTTCCTGCGCGCGCTGGCTCGCGCTGGCGCTGATCCAGCTCTGCACGCCCGCTTCCTGCCCGTCATTCAGGGAATCGCCCTCTGCCGCCGGGGCAAGGGCCGCGTCCGTCGCGTCCTTGAGCGCAGTCAAAAAGCCGTCCGCGCCGAGCAGCGCGCTCTTCACCTCCTGCGGCCGGGCGAAAAGCGCGGTCAAGAACTCCTGTTCCGAAAGCCACAAGGCCTGGCTGGCGCGCGCAACGCCAATGTTTCCAAGGGTTCCGGCGCGGTCCGCCGCCAGGGCAGTCCAGTCGTCCACGGCCTCGGCCTTCACTTCGCCAGCGCTTCGCGTCAACAGCCCGGCAACCTCGTTGTACGCAGCCAGCACATCGGCCAGGGCGCTGGCCAGAGCCTGCGGGCCTTCGCGCACGCTTACCGGCGCGGCCTCGCCAAAGGTGCCGGAAACGTCCACGCTCAGCCGTCCGGACGCGGCGCTGAAGGTTCCGCTGGCGCTTTGGCGGGGCTGCCCGTCGATGACCGCCTGGGCCGAAGACCCGGCCTCGGCCAGAGTGTTCAACCCCAGCGCGGCCAAAAGTTGTTCGGAGGCCGCATCCGCGCCGGAAAGCCGCAGCCGCCAGCCGCTCTTGTCCGTGCTGGAAAGCACCTCCAGGCCCGTGGCGTCGGTCAGGCCGCGCTGGCCTGTGGGCAGGTCGTACACGCGCTTGGCGGGCACCAGCCGCGCCACCATGGACGGGCTGGCCGAGCCTAGCACCCGCGCCATGCGCGAGAGCACGTCGCCCCAGGTGTCGCCGCTGGAAACCTGGATGCTCACGCTGCCCGCTTCGCCAGAGGACCCACTCGAAGACGATTCGCCTTCGCCCACCGTCCTCGGCCCCACGAGGTAATCCAGAGTGTAGCTGCCAGGAGCCAGGGTGGTCGCGGCCTCGGCATCAACCCCCTGGCTGGCGTAGCGCGTGGGCTTGGCCGTGGCCAGGCCCGTCACACGGGTGACGCCCAGCCCGGCAGGAACGTCGGAAGCGGCCGCCTGGCCGAAGTCCTGCGCATTTTCCGCCGAGAGGTCCAGCCAGCGCGCCAGGCCGCGCCCGCCGCTTTTCGTCGCGCCGGAAACCTCCTCAAGGCTTACCTCCTGCCCGGCCAGGGAGGCATCGGCGGAAAGCACCAGGGCGCTGCGGCCGATGAAATACCCGGAGCTGTTGGTGCGCACGCTGGCGTCCACGGCCAAATCCGCGCCGTTCACGGCCTCGGCCACGGCGTCGAAAACCTGGCGCGCGCTCCAGCCGGAGCCGATGCCCACGCTTACGGTCTCGCTCTGCCCGCCCAAAGACAAGGCCAGCGCGTAGGTTCCGGCGGCAAGGCCGGAGCCCGCCCCGCCCCGGCGCAGGGAGCTGCCCAGGCGTTCTTCCGTCGAGGAGGAGGACGTGAGGCTGGCGGACAGCGCGCCGGAAAGCTCCGCAGGCACGCTGACCACGCGGGAGCCGAAAACCGCGCCCGTGGCCCCGGCCAAGCTTTCCGGTGTGGAAACGGGCCAGGACACGGCGTCCAGGCGCTCGCTCAGGCGGCCCAGGGCCCCGGCCAGGGCGTTGGTCAGGGTGCCGATGTAGCGTGTTTGCGAGGAGGAGGAGAGAGAGTCGCGCGGGTCGTTCAGGCCGGATTCGCTCGGCCCCACGCGCACGCGGCTGCCATCGACGTAGAGCGAGACCCCGGCGGCCAGACTGGCTTGGCCGGTGTCAGTCCCGCTGATGCGGGTCAGGCCGGGCAGGTTCGCCCCGGTCTGCCACTTGATGCTCGTCATGGCCCGCGTCCTTTGAAGGCGCGTCCGCTGGCCGGGCGTTCCCCTGGTCCCCTGGCGGTGTCTCCGGCAGGTCTTCCGGGTAGAACACCCGCTCCATGCACAGCCCCCTGGCCGGAGCCGTGGGCGGGGCGATGCTGCGGTCGCGCTTCTCCAGTATGCATCGGACATCCGCAGGCGCGACTTTACCCCGGCCCACGGCCACCAGGCAGCCCATGATGTTGCGCACCATCTGCTTCAAGAAGCCGTTGGCCTGGAAGCGCCACACCATTTCGTTCGGGCCGCCCGGCTCGCGCCAGATGCCCGCCAGGGTGCGCACCGTGCCGCGAGAGCCCAGCGGCGTGCCCAGGTTGCGGAAGCTGTTGAAGTCGTGGGTGCCGATGAGCACCTGCGCGGCCTCGTCCATGGCGGCCAGGTTCAGAGCGGGCGGCGTGGGCGACCACACGAAGCGGCGGCGCAGGGGGTGCACGTAGTTGCGCTCCAGCCAGATGGTGTAAGCGTAGATTTTGGAGCGCGCGTCGAACTGGGCGTGAAAGTGCGGATGCGCCGCGCAGGCGGAAACCACGCGCACGTCCGGGGCCAGCATGCTGTTCAAGGCCTTGGCCCAGGGCACATGGGTTCGGTGCTCCGGAGCGTCGAAGTGGGCGCACTGGCCCAGGGCGTGCACGCCGGAATCCGTACGCCCGGCGGCCTGCACATGGATGGGCTGGCCGCAGATTTTGCCCAGGGCCGCTTCCATGTCGCTTTGCACCGTGCGCACGCCGCCCTGGTGCTGCCAGCCCGCGAAATCGGTGCCCTCGTAAGCCAAAAGAAGCTTGATGCGCGTCATGGGGCCGCACGTAGCACAGCCCGGGCCGGTCGTCCACGGGGAGCGCTCCCTGCGAACCGCCCGGTCCGGGCCGTGCTGGATGATTTTCTGCGGCGCTATTGCACGGGGCCCTGCATGGGGGCCTGGATCTTGGTCATGGCCTCGGTGAGCTTGGCGGCCTTTTCGGTCTTCACGTAGGTCATTATCTCGCCCGCAACCTTGGGCTTCATGCCGGTCAGAATCTTGACGGCCAGCTCCTGGTCCATGTTGGACAGCACCTCTGCGGCCTGCTTGGGCTTCATGGCCATGTAGGTGTCCACCTGGCGCTTTATGCGGGCGTCCTTCAGGCTGTCGGCCTCGTCAAGGAGCTTCTTTATGGAGGCCTCCACGCGCTTGAGCTCGGCCAGCTTGTCGTCGATGCTTTTCTCCATGGCGGTAAGGGCCCGTTCCTTGGCGGCCAGCTCGGCCTCGCGCCGGTTGGCCCCGCGCGCTTCCTGGCTTTCGCCCACCTTGGCTTGGGGAATGGCGCTCTGGGCCAGCATGTCGCCCTCGGCGTTGGCGGCTTCCTCGCCGGGCAGGGCCAGGGGCTGGGCCGGGGCGACCTCGGGCGGGGCGGGCTGCTTGGACGCCTGCCCGGCCAGGGCCGAAGGAATGGGCAGAAGGTCCTGGTCGGCCAACTGACGCCACACATCCAGCCCAAGGGCCCCAAGCACGGTGAGCTTGAGCACGGCCACCAGCGAAAGCGCCAGCAGGACCTTAACGATCTTGGGGCTTATAGCGAAGCGTGGCCATTTCATCGAACTCTTTCTGCTCTTCGAGGTTTTCTGCAACATGATGTTTCCCGGCCTGCCTGTCCTTGAGTTTTTCCAGGAGCTTTCTTTCCCTGGAGCGGAGCACGGCCTCTTGCCGCCGAGTTTGCAAAATCGAGGCCAGCCGTTCCAGCTCGGCCTTTGCGGTGGCGATGTCGCGCTCCAGGGCCTCGCGGTAGCGCATCCAAAGCCAAATGTCGGCCTCGGTCGCCGCGTCGCCAAAGCCCTTGGCCATGTGCGCGGCCAGGCTGGCCTCCACCTTGGCCAGCACCTGTTTCTGGGCGTCGTGCTCGGCCTGGGCCTTGGCCAGGGCCATGCGCGCCTGGTCGGCCAGCTGCCGCCGGTACTCCAGCACTTTTTCCAGTCGGAACACAAAGGGTTTGCCCATGCCCCGTTGATGCCACGATACGCGCCAGCCAGCAAGGGGAGCGCCCAGACAGGCCGAAGGCCACAGGACGAAAAGAAAGACGGCGCGGCGGGAGGCCGCCCCTGGGCAAGGCCAGGGCGGGCATGACCGCCCAGCTTGCTGCCCAGGAAGCCGCCAGGCGCGACCGGCACCAGCGCCGACAGGGGCCGGAGGCCCCGCCCGCTTGCGCCTGCGGGCCTATGGGTGTAACAGCGTGGCCTTCGTCATCCCCCCACGCAGCAGCCACGAGGAACCCCCATGAGCAGCTCCCCCCGCGCCATCATCTTCGACCTGGACGGCACCCTGCTGGACACCCTGGCCGACCTGGCCGATTCCGGCAACGCGGCCCTTGCCGCCCTGGGCCTGCCCCCGCACCCCAAGGACGCCTACCGCTATTTTGTGGGCCTGGGCATAGAAGAGCTGGCCCTGCGCATGCTGCCCGAGGACAAGCGCGACCCGGCCACCCTGAAGCAGGCCTGCGCCCTAACCGGCAGCGAGTACAAGCGCCGCTGGCAGGACAAGACCCGCCCCTACCAGGGCGTGCCGGAAATGCTGGCCGCCTTGGGCCTGCGCGGGCTGCCGGTGTGCGTGCTGTCCAACAAGCCCCAGGTCTACACCGACCTGACCGTGGACGCCTTTTTCCCGGAGCGGCCCTTCACCTATGTGCGCGGGGCCCGGCCCGAGGTGCCCAACAAGCCGCACCCGGCCGGGGCCCTGGCCCTGGCGGGCGAGCTGGGCCTCTCCCCCGGCTCCATCATCTTTGTGGGCGATACCGCCACGGACATGAAGACCGCGCGCGGCGCGGGCATGCTGCCCGTAGGCGTTTTGTGGGGCTTCCGCGACGAGGCCGAGCTGGCCCAGAACGGGGCGCGGCGCATCATTTCCCGCCCGGCGGAGCTGCTGCACCTGCTGGACGCGCCGGGCTCGCTGCTCGGCGAAACCGGAGCCTAGCCGCCATGCGCCAGGCCGAGCCGTGCACGCCCGGCGCGCAGGGTCTGCCCCGGCGCACCGAGGCCGACCTGCTGAACGCCGTCAACGCGGGCGTGCTGGTGCTCGACGCAGGCAGCGGCGAGGTGCTCTCGGCCAACGACCGCGCGCGCGGCATGCTCTGCGGCGAGGCTCCCCTGCCCCGCCTGGCCGATTTGTTCCCGCGCGGCGAGTTCCCCCTGGCGGATCTGTTGGAGGGCGTGCACGGCGTGGAATGCCGCGTGCGCGGAGCCCAGGGCCAGGGCGTGCCCGTGCTGCTGGCCTCGCGCCGGGTGGAGCGCCCCGGCCAGGCCGACCTGCTTCTTTTGACCCTGACCGACCTTTCCCTGCTGCGCCGGGCCGAGGCGCGCTACCAAAGCTTCTTCGAGAACGTCATCGAGGGCGTGTTCCAGTCCACAAAAAGCGGCCGCTACCTCATGGTCAACCCCGGCCTGGCGGGCATCCTGGGCTTCGACTCGCCGGAGGAGCTCATCGCCCACTTCAAGGACCTGCGCAGCCAGCTTTACGTGGACCCCGCCGACCGCGACACCCTGTTCCGCGTGCTGGGCGAAACCGGCCAGATCACCGGCTTCGAAACCCAGTTCATCTGCAAAGACGGCAGCACCCGCTGGATCTCCCTCACCGCGCGCGAGGTGCGCGACCCCACCAGCGGCGAGCTGTTGTACATCGAAGGCCTGAACATCGACATCACCGCGCGCAAGGAGGCCGAGCGGGCCCTGAAGGAGAGCGAGGAGAAATTCCGCCACACCTTCGACCAGTCGCCCATCGGGGCCAGCATGGTGAGCCTGGACAACACCTTCCTGCGCGCCAACGAGGCCTTCTGCCGCATTACCGGCTACACCGAGGCCGAGCTCAAGACCATCACCTTCGACTCCATAACCCACCCGGACGAGCGCGGCGAAAGCCTGCTCCAGTATGACCGCGTGAAGCGCGGCGAAATCGACTCCTGGGACCAGGACAAGCGCTACCTTACCAAGGACGGGCGCGAGGTTTGGGTGCATCTTTCCGCCGGGCTGGTGCGCGATTCCGCAGGCAGGCCCCTGTACCTGCTGCCCATGGTGCAGGACATCAACCACCGCATCGAGACCATGCACGCCATGCAGGACATCCACATCGAGAAGGAGCGCCTGCGCGCGGGGCTGGAGGCCGTGTTCCGCTCCATCCCCGACGCCATCATCACCGTGGACACGGACATGCGCATCATCCAGACCAACCGGGCCCTGTCCGAGGTCTGCTGCATCGGCCCCAAGCTGGGCCACGCCACGGACCTTTCCACAATCAGCGGCTCGTGCCGGCGGGGCTGCTTCTCGGTGCTTAAAACCACGCTGGAAACGCGTAAGGCCGTGTTCGAACACCGGGTGGAATGCCAAACCCACACCCCCGGCAAAGTGGTGGTCATCAACAGCTCCCCGCTCATCGACCAGGACAACAACTTTGCCGGAGCGGTGCTCGTCATCCGCGACATCACCCGCCTGGCGGACCTGGAAAAGCGCCTGACCGACCGCCACAGCCACCGGGGCATTGTTGGCAAAAGCAAGGTCATGCAAGATATTTACGCCGTGCTGGACCAGCTCTCGGACGTGGAGTCCACCGTGCTCATCACCGGCGAATCCGGCACGGGCAAGGAACTCATCGCCGAGGCGCTGCACTATGGCGGCTCGCGCTCCAAAGGCCCGCTCATCAAGGTCAACTGCTCCGCCCTTTCCGAAAGCCTGCTAGAAAGCGAGCTTTTCGGCCACATGCGCGGGGCCTTCACCGGGGCCATCCGCGACAAGATAGGCCGCTTCGAGGCCGCCGAGGGCG
>DIVX01000077.1:4334-9260 GCA_002422505.1 Desulfovibrio sp. UBA6121 | reverse complement strand
CGCGAGGACCTCTACTACCGCCTCAAGGTCATGGTCATCCAGCTGCCCCCCCTGCGCGAGCGCACGGAGGACATTCCCCTGCTCATGGGGCACTTCATCAACCAGTTCCAGGCCAGCTTCGGCAAGCGCATCACCAAATGCTCCGACGACGTAGTGCGGCTGTTCATGACCTACCCCTGGCCGGGCAACGTGCGCGAGCTCAAGTACTCCCTGGAGCACGCCTGCATCCTGTGTCCTGGGGGCGAAATCGTCAGCGCCCACCTGCCTGCGGACCTGCTGCGCTTCGACCAGGGCCAGGCCTCCCCGAGGCTTTCCGCCCTGCCGCCTTCCCGCCGCGGCGCGCAAGGCGGGCTGACGCGCGACGACCTGCTGCGCGCCCTGGCCCATGCGGGCGATAACCGCGCCAAGGCGGCGCGGCTGCTGGGCGTAGACCGCCGCACCCTGTACCGCAACATGGCCAAGCACCAGATTGCTTAAGTCCTCCCGCCTGGGCGGGGGGAAACGTGTGGCGCCCCGCATGTGTGGCGCCACAGGTGTGGCAAACGCCACAGTCCCAGGCGAAATGCAGCATTCGGGCAGGCAGCGCACCATCAGGACAACACGACGGAATAATTAGCTTTCAGCGCGATATGGGCTGCCTCAGTCACCCCACCGCAAGCTGGCACGGCTATTGCTCAAAGCGGCCCACCACACGCGTCATCGCCTGATTGCGCCCGGCAGGGCGAATCATGCGTGGCGCGTGTCATGAGGGGGGTCCGTTTCGGACCGAAACGGTGCGGAGGGGGAAACCCGCACACAACCACGAACCGCCACAGGCAGTTCAAGGAGCAGGGGCATGGCTGAAGCAGGAGTCAAGAGAGCGTTCTACAAGTCTCTGTATTTCCAGGTCATCATGGGCATTTGCATCGGCATCGCCCTGGGCGTGTTCTTCCCCGGCAAAGAGGGGTTGGCCGCACAGATGAAGCCCTTTGGCGACGCCTTCATCAAGATGATCAAGATGATCATCGCGCCCATCATTTTCTGCACCGTCGTGGTGGGCATCGCCAAAATGGGCGACATGGGCAAGGTTGGCCGCGTGGGCATCAAGGCCATGCTCTACTTCTGGGCCATGACTCTGCTGGCGCTGATCATCGGCTTGGTGGTGGTGAACACCTACCAGCCCGGCGCAGGCATGAACCTCGACGTGTCCACCCTGGACATGAGCGCGGTTGAAAAATACACCGGCAGCGCCAAGAAGCTCTCCACCACGGACTTCATCCTGAACATCATTCCCACCAATGTGGTGGACGCCTTCGCCAAGGGCGAGATTCTGCAGGTGCTGTTCTTCTCCATCTTCTTCGGCCTGGCCCTTTCCGCCCTGGGCGAAAAGGCCAAAACCGTCACCAAGTTCATCGATGAATTCAGCAAGGGCCTGTTCAAGGTCGTGCACTACATCATGTACTTCGCCCCCATGGGCGCGTTTGGCGCCATTGCCTACGTGGTTGGCGCGCACGGCGTGGGCAGCCTGCGGCAGCTCATGTTCCTCATGGCCGGCGTGTACACCACGTGCATCATCTTCATCTTCGGCGTGCTGTGGACCGTGTGCCGCCTGGCCGGGTTCAGCCTCTGGAGCTACCTCAAGTTCATCAAGGAAGAAATTTTGCTCGTGCTTGGCACCAGCTCCTCCGAGTCCGCCCTGCCGCGCATGATGGCCAAGATGGAAGTGGCCGGCTGCAACCGCTCCGTGGTGGGCCTCACCCTGCCCATGGGCTACTCCTTCAACCTCGACGGCACCTGCATCTACCTGACCATGGCCGCCGTGTTCCTGGCCCAGGCCACCAACACCCCGCTCTCCTTGAGCGACGAGCTGTACATGCTGGGCATCCTGCTGCTTACCAGCAAGGGCGCGGCTGCGGTCACCGGCGGCGGGTTCATCACCCTGGCGGCCACCCTGGGCTCCCTGCACACCATCCCGGTGGCCTCCATCGCCGTGCTCCTTGGCGTGGACCGCTTCATGAGCGAGGCGCGCGCCATTACCAACCTCATCGGCAACGGCATCGCCACCATCGTGGTCGCCAAGTGGGAAGGCGCGCTGGACAAGGGCGCGCTGCAGCGGGCGCTTTCCGGCGCAGACGCCGAGGCCGAAGAATCCCCGGAAGAAATCCTGGACGGCGAGGCCGTGGCCATCACCATCCGCGCGGACAAGGGCTAACGCCCCGCTCCGTAGAATACAGAGCCTTGGAGGATTTATGTCTCTGCCTTTGACTGCCAATCACCCGAACCTGAGCGCCCGCCGCCTGGACGGCGTTCTGGATTGGGCGCAGATGCTCACCGGCGTGGGCCTCATCGCCTTCATGTGGGCGCACATGCTGCTTGTGGGCAGCGTGCTTTTAAGCCCGGCCATTATGAACGCCATTGCGGAGTTCTTTGAGGCCAGCGGCATGGCCCAGGTGGGCGGACCGCTCATCTTCGTGCTGTTTTTGGCGCACTTTGTGCTCGCGGCGCGCAAGATTCCCTTCCGCCTGGACAACCAGCGCACCATCTGGGAGCACGCCAAGCTCATCCACCACACCGACACTTGGCTGTGGGTGGTGCAGGCCGCCAGCGCCATGATCATCCTGATCATGGGCGCGATCCACATGTGGGCCGTGCTTTCCGACCTGCCCATTGTGGCGCTCAAGTGCGCGGAGACCCTGCAGAAGAACAAGTGGTGGCTGGCCTTCTACCTGCTTCTGGCCCCGCTGGTGCACGTGCACCTGGGCATCGGCCTGTACCGCATTGCCGTGAAATGGGGCTTTGCGGGCCGCGCCGAGCGCAAGGGCCTGAAGCGCTTTGTGGATGTGCTCATCCTGGTCTCCGTTGGCATCAGCGTGCTGACGCTGTTCCGGTTCTGGTTCATGGAAGCCTAGGGAGATACGGAATGCAGACGATCTACACCGACGTCCTTGTTGTTGGGGCCGGCCTGGCCGGCGAACGGGCGGCCATTGAGGCCGCCGAGGCGGGCTTCTCCGCCATCTGCTTGAGCCTGGTGCCCTCGCGCCGGTCGCACTCCTCCGCCGCCATGGGCGGCATGCAGGCGGCCATGGGCAACTGCGCCAAGGGCGAGGGCGACTGCCCGGACGTGCACTTCTCCGACACGGTGAAGGGTTCCGACTGGGGCTGCGACCAGGAAGTTGCGCGCATGTTCGCCGACCGCGCGCCCATTGAAATGCGCCAGCTGGCCTACTGGGGCGTGCCCTGGGGCCGCGTGGTGCCCGGCAAGGGCACCTACTTCAAGGGCGGCAAGCTCTACGACAAGGAAGAAAAAGAGGAAAACCGCGGGCTCATCAACTCCCGCGACTTTGGCGGCACCGCCAAGTGGCGCACCTGCTACGTTTCCGACGGCACCGGCCACAGCGTGCTCTACACCGTGGACAACGTGTGCGCCAAGCTGGGCGTGGAGGTGCACGACAAGACCGAGTCCATCTCCCTCATCCACGACGGCGTAACCTGCTTCGGCGCCGTGGCCCGCTGCCTGCGCACGGGCGAGCTGCGCGTGTACCTGGCCAAGGCCACGGTCATCGCCACGGGCGGCTTCGGCCGCATCTACCCCGGCACCACCAACGCGGTCATCTGCGATGGCGGCGGCCACATCACGGCCATAAACACCGGCCTGGTGCCCATGGGCAACATGGAGGCCGTGCAGTTCCACCCCACCGGCATCGTGCCCACGGAGATCCTCGTCACCGAGGGCTGCCGCGGCGATGGCGGCACCCTGCTCGACGTGAACGAAGAACGCTTCATGCACGTGTACGAGCCGGAGAAGCAGGAGCTGGCCTCCCGCGACGTGGTGGCCCGCTGGATGACGCACCACATCCGCCAGGGCAAGGGCGTGAAAAGCCCCTACGGCGACCACCTCTGGCTCGACATCCGCCACCTGGGCGAAAAGCACATCACCGGCAAGCTGCGCGAGGTGTATGAGATCTGCACGTCCTTCCTCGGCGTCGATCCCATCCACCAGCTGATTCCCGTGCGGCCCACCCACCACTACAGCATGGGCGGCGTGCGCACCAATAAAGATGGCCGCGCTTACGGCATCTCCGGCCTGTTCAGCGTGGGCGAGGCCTCCTGCTGGGACATGCACGGCTTCAANNACCGCCTGGGCGGCAACTCCCTGGCGGAAACCGTCGTGGCGGGCGGCATTGTGGGCAAGAAGATCGCCGAGTTCCTGCAAGGGGCGGAGGTCACCTTCAACTCCGCCGTCATCGACGCCGAGGTCAGGAAGCAGCAGGAGCGCATCCAGAACGTCATCCGCTGCAAGGCGGGAACCGAGAACGTGTACAAGGTGCGCCAGAGCTTGCAGGACGCCCTGCACAAGGGCGCGAACATCTTCCGCACCGAGCAGGGCCTGAAGGAATGCGTGGCCACCCTGCAGGAAACCCTGCAACGCGCGCGCAAGGTGGGCCTCAAGAGCAACGGCCTGGGCGTCAACCCGGAGCTCTCCGCCGCGCTCAAGATCGAAGGCCAGGTCAAAATGGGCCTCATGGTGGCCTATGGCGCGCTGATGCGCACTGAATCCCGCGGGAGCCACAACCGCGAGGACTACCCCGCCCGCAACGACCGCGACTGGCTTTCGCGCACCCTGGCCACCTGGAAAAGCGAGAAGGACGACCTGCCCACCTTGAGCTACGAGGCCGCCACCAACGTGTTCCACATTCCGCCCGGAGACCGGGGCTACGGCAAGAGCCAGATCATCAAGGCCGATGCGCCGGCTGAAAGCAAGGGGGAGTAGGACATGGCCAGATCACTGAAATTCAACATCTTCCGCTACAACCCCCAGGACCCGGAGTCCACCCCGCACATGGAGTCGTTCGTGCTGAACGAAACCGATTCCATGACGCTGTTCATCGCGCTCAACCGCATCCGCGAGGAGCAGGACCCCAGCCTGCAGTTCGACTTCTGCTGCCG
>DIVX01000077.1:0-4317 GCA_002422505.1 Desulfovibrio sp. UBA6121 | reverse complement strand
CCACACCAAGACCAAGGACCTGCCCGAGGAAATAACCCTGCTGCCCCTGCCGGTGTTCCAGCTGGTGGGCGACCTCTCCGTGGACACGGGCTCGTGGTTCCGCGAGCTGTACGACACGGTGGAAAGCTGGATCCACACCAAGAAGGTCTTCGACCCCGCCGCCCCGGAAGAGCGCATGGAAGATTCCGTGGCCGAGGCCGTTTACGAGCTGGACCGCTGCATAGAGTGCGGCTGCTGCATTGCGGCCTGCGGCACGGCCCGCATGCGGCCCGACTTCCTGGGCGCCGCGGGCATCAACAAGGTGGGGCGTTTCCTCATCGACCCGCGCGACGAGCGCACCGAGGCCGACTACTACGAGATTCTGGGCACGGACATGGGCATCTTCGGCTGCATGGGCCTCTTGGCGTGCGAGGACGTGTGCCCCAAGCACATGCCCCTACAGGACCAGCTGGGCTTCCTGCGCCGCAAAATGGGCATCACCGCGCTCAAGAACTTCTTCGGCAAATAAGGCGGGCAAAGAGCATGAGAGAGATCAGCGCGGCGGAAATCACGGCCGCCGTGGCGGGCATGTGCGTTAGCGCCAACACCAGGCTCCCGGCGGACGTGCGCCGGAAGTTCGAGGAAGGCCTGAAGAACGAAACCACCGAGGCGGGCCGCGAAATCTTCCGGCAATTGCTGGAAAACGCCGACCTGTCCTTTGAAACCAAGCTGCCGCTGTGCCAGGACTGCGGCCTGGCCGTCTTCTACGTGGAGATGGGCGAGGACGTGGTGGTGCCCGGCGGCGTGGGCGCGGCCATCACCCAGGGCATGGTGCAGGGCTACCAGGAAGGCTTCCTGCGCAAGAGCTCCTGCGACCCGCTTACCCGCAAGAACACGGGCGACAACACCCCGGCCATCATCCACCTGGACCTGGTGCCGGGCGACAGGCTCAAAATAAGCTACATGGCCAAGGGCGGCGGCTCGGAGNNGGGAGGGCATCAAGAAGTTCGTGGTGAACCGCGTGGCCGAGGCCGGACCCAACCCCTGCCCGCCCGTGATTCTGGGCATAGGCATCGGCGGCACCTTCGAAATCGCGCCCAAGATCGCCAAGAAGGCGCTGCTGCGCATGCTGGACGACACCCACCCGGACCCAAAAATCGCCGCAATGGAGGCCGAACTGCTGGCCGCCGTGAACAAGCTCGGCATCGGCCCCATGGGCCTGGGCGGCAGCTACACCTGCCTGGGCGTCAAGATCGCCATGGCCCCGTGCCACATCGCCAGCCTGCCGCTGGCCGTCAACGTGCAGTGCCACTCCGCCCGGCACGAGGAGGTGGCGTTCTAAATGCCCACGCATACCCTCACCACCCCGCTTACCAATGCGGACATAGAGAAGCTGCGCGCAGGCGACGTGGTGCTTCTAAACGGCATCATCTACTCCGGCCGCGACGCCGCGCACAAGAAATTGATGGAGCTTCTGGACAAGGGTGAACCCCTCCCCTTCGATCTCAAGGGAGCCTCCATCTACTACGTCGGCCCCTCCCCGGCGCCCCCGGGCCGCCCAATCGGGTCCGCCGGGCCGACGACCAGCTACCGCATGGACGCCTACGCCCCCCGCCTCATCGGCCTGGGGCTCAAGGCCAGCATCGGCAAGGGCAAACGCTCCGACGCGGTGAAAGAGGCCATGCGCCAGCACAAGGCCGTGTACTTCGGGGCCACGGGCGGCGCGGGCGCGCTGCTCTCCAAGTGCATCACCAAGAGCACGGTCATCGCCTTCGACGAACTGGGACCGGAGGCCGTGCGCGAGATGACCGTGAAGGACTTCCCCCTGCTTGTCATCAACGACGCCTTTGGCGGCGAGCTGTACGCCAAGCCGAACCTGGAAGAATAGCCCGCGCACGCGCGGCGACAGAGAGACCGGGCCGCAAGCCCAAGTCTGCCGAATCGAATAGCCCGCGCATGCGCGGAGACAGAGCATGAATTACAGGGGGGTCGGCGCGTGGGCGCTACCGCAGTCGGCCAGCCTCCTGCCCCCTGGCCCCCGCGCCTGGGCCGGTTTCTGCCGCCCCGGATCGGCAGGACAGCCGCCCACACGCGGGCGGGCCAGACAGCACAGGAAGCACCTGGGCGCAAGGGAATGCAAGTCCCCTTGCGCCCTTGCTCTTTTTTGGGCGCTTTGCTACCGTCTCAGCGCTGACCGGGACTTCTTCCCGCCTCCAGCTGCGCCGCCGACCCCACGCCAGGTTCGCCCGGAGGAGCCGCCCATGCACACGCCCCAAAGCACCAACCTCGACGCCCTGCGCGACCAGGCGTTCATGGACGCGGTCGCGCGCGAATCCGGCCAGGATCTCAAGAGCTGCTACCAGTGCGGCAACTGCACCGCTGGCTGCGCCTACAGCCACGACTACGACATCCCCGTGCACCAGGTGCTGCGGCTGGTGCAGCTGGGCCAAAAAGAGCGCGCCCTCTCCTGCCGGTCCATTTGGCTGTGCGCTACCTGCCAGGCCTGCACCACGCGCTGCCCCAACAACATCCAGGTGGCCACGGTGATGGACGTGCTGCGGCACATGGCCCGGCGCGCGGGCCACGCCCCGGAGCGACTGGTCAAAAGCTTCACCGACTCCTTTCTGGCCTCGGTGGCGCGGCATGGCCGCATCTTCGAGGTCGGCCTGGCCGCCGTGTTCGCCCTCAAAAGCGGCAAGCCCCTGCAGGACGCCTGCCTGGGCCCGGCCATGCTCTTGCGCGGGAAGCTGGCCCTTTTGCCCCACGAGCCCAGCGCCCAGGCCAAGGCCGAGGTGGCGGGCATTTTTGAGCGCTACCGCGCCCAGGTCGGCAAAGAGGGCGCACAATGAGCGCGCGCCTGGGCTATTATCCCGGCTGCTCCCAGAGCGGCACGGCGGCGGAATACGATATTTCCTCCCGCGCCTGCATGGCGGCCCTGGGCATCGAGAGCATCGACGTGCCGGACTGGACCTGCTGCGGCTCCACGCCCGCACACACGGTGGACCACCACCTGGCCGGGGCGCTGGCGGCGCGCAATCTTTTGCAGGCGGAGGCCGCAGGCTGCGACCGCGTGGCCACCCCCTGCCCCAGCTGCCTGGCCGCCCTCAAAACAGCGGAGCAGCACCTGGCCGACCCGGACTACAAGGCCAACGTGGAGCGCCTGCTGGGCCGCGCCGCGCCCGGCCCCATGGACTGCCAAAGCGTGCTGCAACTGCTGTTCGAACAGGTGGGGCCGCAGGGCGTGCGCCAGCGCGTCGCCCGGCCGCTCACCGGCCTGCGCGTGGCGTGCTATTACGGCTGCATCATGAACCGCCCGCCGGGGCTCATGAACTTTGACGACCCCGAAAACCCCGTGGCCATGGACCAACTGCTGGAGGCCTGCGGGGCCACCGTGGTGGACTATCCCTTCAAGACCGAGTGCTGCGGCGCGGCCTTCGCCATGCCCCGGCTGGACATCATGCAGCGGCTTTCTGCGCGCCTGCTCGACATGGCGGCCAAGGCCGGGGCGGACTGCATCGCCGTGGCCTGCCCCTTGTGCCAAATGAACCTGGACCTGCGGCGCGGCCAGGCCAACAAGGCCGCCAGCGCGCCCCACGCCATGCCCGTGCCCTACTTCACCCAGCTTCTGGGCCTGGCCCTGGGCCTGCCGGAGCAGGCGCTGCGCATGGACAAGCTGGTGCTGCCGCTGGCCCCGGCCCTTGAGGCCGCCACGAAACGCGAGGCCGGGCGCGAGGCCGCACAGGCCGCCCGCCAGAACGCCAAGGCCAAGGAGGACGCCCCATGCGTATAGGCGTCATGGTTTGCCACTGCGGCAACAACATCGCCGCCACGGTGGACTGCGAGGCCGTGGCCGCAGCCGCGCGCGAGTTCCCGGATGTCGTCTACGCCACGGACCACATGTACGCCTGCTCCGACCCCGGGCAGAAGACCATCGAACAGACCATCCGCGACCTGAAGCTCGACGGCGTGGTGGTGGCCTCCTGCTCGCCCAGGATGCACGAGGTGACCTTCCGCCGGGCCGTGGAGCGCGCGGGCCTGAACCGCTANNTCGAAATGGCCAACATCCGCGAGCATGTGGCCTGGATTTCCCTGGACCGCAAGCGCAACACCCAGAAGGCCACGGACCTGGTGCGCATGGCCGTGGAGAAATTGCGCGTGGACCGGCCCCTTACGCCCAAGAGCTTCGACGTGCAGAAGCGCGTGCTCATTGTGGGCGGCGGCGTGGCGGGCATACAGGCCGCGCTCGACTGCGCTGACGGCGGGCTGGACGTTGTGCTGGTGGAGCGCAAGAGCTCCATCGGCGGCATCATGAGCAAGCTGGACAAGACCTTCCCCACC
>DIVX01000107.1 GCA_002422505.1 Desulfovibrio sp. UBA6121 | reverse complement strand
CCTTGCGCCACCACTCCAGGTACTTTGTCTTGTAGATGCCACGGCCTTCCTCGCGAACCTTCTCCGCAGTGGTAGAGGACACCGGGTGCAGGGCGAGGTCACAGCAACAACCAGTGATGGTCATACACAATTCCATGAAATCCTCCTGGTGATTTTGTCGGGTTGGGGGGATTGAGCTTCACCAGCTCTCAGGTCCGGGAGCAGACCAGTATCCAGTACTCTGGAGAAGACTCGTTTCTTTGGTTCGTTGCAGGCAGAGCTTGCCCATTCCGAATGCTCCGCCTGTTTGAAAAACGGCCCTGCGCTCTCAGGCAATCCGCTGTCCTTTCCAATTCGTCAGCTCCGTGACCCGGACAGCGTCAATCTGTTCGCTCGCCCTATTCACGCGCTCTGCATGCCAGCTTGATCCGGCCTATCCCAGCTTGGTCGCGTCCGCCGTCGTGACCGGCGGCGCCGGGGGCACGGTCTGCTCTCGGCGGGCCTGGCGAAGCCGAATGAGCTGAATGGCGCTCATGTTTGCGGCTATCTCGACATAGGGAGAAGAAATATCCACAATTTCCAGCGCATTCTTCGGGCACGCTTCGACGCACGCGCACACGTCCTTGCCGTTTTCGGCGCGCCACTCTTGGCACAGGTCGCACTTCTTGGCCGAGGCCTGGTTCTTGCGGCCGGTGAAGCCTGTTTCGCCCTCAACGCCAACCTCAATGGCGCCAAAGGGGCAGGCCATGGCGCACATCTTACATCCCACGCACATTTCCTCGTTGACTCTGACCACGCCATCGACGCTGCGGATGAGCCCGAATTGACAGGCGCTGGCGCAGGGGGCGTCGCTGCAGTGGTGGCACTGGGTCGGAAACTTTATGTCGCCGACCTTAACGACCTTGATGCGGGGCATAAGCGGCAGTCCGCGCTTCTTGGCCTCCTTGTAGGGCATGTTGACATGGGCGCTTACGCAGGCCATTTCGCACTTCTTGCAGCCGATGCATCTATCCGGGTTGGCGTGAACGATGTAGTTATGATGTGTGTTCGGCATGTTCGTCACCTTTGCAGAGTGTTTCGACCTCAATGCTTTCCACGTAGAATTCACGCCCGGTGGCCAGCTTCACGGAACTTGTTTTACACAAGGGGCATTGCAGCATTCTGCCGCGCCCTGTTGCCGCCGTGCCGCAAACCGTGCACGTTCCGGTGGCCGGTATGCGCTTGATGACCAGCTTCGCCTTGTCCGTAACAGTCCCTTCAGAGAGCATTTCAAAGCAGGCCGTAAGGGTTGTTGCCTCCACCCCGGCCAAGTCCCCAAGGCAGAGGCGCACCTGGGTCACTGCGTTCACGTGCGCCTTTTGCGCCTCGTCGGCCACAATGCGCAGAATGCTTATCGCCATGGAGGACTCATGCATTCCGACAGCTCCAAACGGCATCCACACAGTGTTTTGCGGCAACATTCCGTACGTTGACAATTTCTTTCAGCAAGACGATGTCTGAACAACATTGCTAAAGTGCGTACTAATCCGCAGCCTCCAGGCGCAATCGATGACGAGCGCGCTCCTAACGCTCAGTACATGAGATGCACGGGTCGATGCTGTTTACGATCAGCGCGATATCTGCAACCTGGCAGTTCGCCAGCATGACCTGCAGCGCCTCCCAGTTCATGTAGGTCGGAACGCGCCACTTCAAGCGTTGGGGGGTATCCGTCCCGTCCGAGCGCACATAATAGAAGACCTCGCCCCTGGGGGCTTCGCTTCGGGCCACGGCCTCCCCCGCCGGGATCACCGGAACTTCCCTGACGTTGATCGGTCCGCTGGGGATTTGGCGCAGGCACTGCTCAATAATCTTCACCGACTGGACCGCTTCGCGCAGGCGCAACAGCGCCCGGGAGTGCACGTCGCCCTTGGTGTCGGACTGCGTCTCGAAGTCGAGATCGGCGTAGACCGCGTAGGGCGCCTTGCGGCGAACGTCGTAGGCCACGCCGGAAGCCCTGGCCACGGGGCCCACAACGGCATGGCGCTTGGCTTCCTCAAAGGGCAGAAGGCCAATGCCCTGGGTGCGGGTGCGGATGAGCGGGTCGCGCTCAAAGACGCCATAGAGTTCGTCGAGCTGGGGCTTGAGCAGTTCGAGCTGGCCCAGAAGAAAGGGGGCGGTTGCTTCGTCGATGTCGCGGCGGCAACCGCCGATGATGCACTGGCCCAGGTTCATGCGGTTGCCATACACGCCTTCCTTGGCGTCCTGCATTATTTCACGAATCTCCATCGCATGCATGAACAGGGAGTCGAAGCCGGTGAGGTGGGCCATGATGCCGACGTTGAAAAGATGCGAGGCGATGCGCTTCACCTCGTCGGCAATGACCCGCAGGTACTTGGCCCGCTCTGGAACGAGAAGCCCGCTCAAGTTCTCCACAGCCATGCAGTAGGTGGCCGGGTGGCTGTTGGAGCACAGGGAGCAGACCCGCTCGGTCAGCGTAACGTTCTGGAAGTAGTTGCGCTGCATGGCCAGGGCCTCCATGCCGCGGTGCACATGGCCGGCGGCAAGCTCCACAGAACGCACGGTTTCGCCCTCAACCTGGATGTCGAAGTACATGGGCTCTTCAAGGGCCACGTGCAGCGGGCCAATGGGCAAAGTGTAGGTTGTGGTGGACATCAGCTGTTCCCTCCCTTGGCCCATTCCGGCAACTGCTTTCCGGCAAACACCTTCTCCCACAGGGTGGTGGTCGAAGCGCCGTTCATCATGGTGGAGAGCGGGACCAGACGGTCGAGTATGGCCGCGTCGAGGCTCGGGTCGAGGAACAGGCGGCGCGGGTTCGGATGGTCTTCCAGAACGATTCCGTAGAGCTCGGCGAACTCGCGTTCGTTCCAGTCCGCGTTCTTGAACCACGGCGTGATTGAGGGAACCCTGGGCGGGTTGTCGGGCAGGCAGACCGAAACGGTCACCACCAGGCCCTCCAGGTCGAAATGGTAGGCGATCTCATGCCCTTCCATCTCCATGCGGCCGAACTTGTCGTTGCGGTAGGCGGTCACGGTCATAAGGCGGGCGCCGCACTGGGCAAGCGCAGGCGCAATGGAGAGCAGGCTCTCTGGAGCGCACAGCTTTACCCACCCGAATGAGTTGCCGTTCACGTCCGCTGTCCAGTGCAGCCCCACTGCGCCAAGGGCCCTGGAAACCGCCGTTTCTACCGATTGCTTCGCTGTTGCGTTCATGGGTTCTCCTGCCTGCGAGTGGAGCGCACCTGCGCAACGTTTCTGACAATGCTTTGGCGCTTGCACTGAGGGCAGAGCAGAAAACGCTCTGGACTGCGCACGCCAAGCTTGTCGATGATGGCCTGCGGACGCGGCTGGATCTTGGCGCCACACTGGGCGCATTCACCAAAGGGGATGAAGCTCGAAATGCAGTTCGAAAACATCTCCGCGCCCGTATGGGCAAGGTGCCAGTTGTTGGACATGGTAAGCGCGCCGGTGGGGCAGTAGTGGGCGCACATTCCGCAAAAAACACAGGAATTGTGCCACAGCAGGTACTGCATTCCCGCTCCGTCTTCGCTGGGGCGAAGCTGGATTGCGCCCGCAGCGCACACGTGGTGGCAAATGCCGCAGAGAATGCACTTCTCCGGGTCGAACACGGCGCAGCCACGGAAGTTCTCGTGGGTCTTCGCGGGCGCAAAGGGGAACGCGTCCGTGGAGGGGCCGAGGAGCAGGTTGCGCAGCATGATCTTCAGGAATGGGAACATACGCTCTCCTCCAGCCTGGCGCGCCAAATCTCTACGGCCTTCAGCACGCCTTCCATGATGGCCTGCGGCCGTGGCGGGCAGCCGGGCACGATGACGTCCAGCGGGATGTAGTGGTCGATGTCCGCCCCCACGGTGTAGCCGTCGCGGAAGCAGCCGCCGGAAACCGGACACACGCCCACCGCCACCGTGACCTTGGGATGCGGAATCTCGTTGTAGACCCGCAGCACCTTGTCGCGCACGCGCAAGGTAAGCGGACCCGAGATGAGCACCACGTCCGCATGGCGCGGGCTGCCGCAATACTTGCAGCCCAACCGCTCCACGTCATAGCGTGGTATAAGCGCCGTGGTGGCCATTTCCACGTCGCAGCCATTGCAGGAGCCCGCATTGATCCGGTAGATCCAGGGGGACCGCGCGGCGAGCTTGCTTAGGAATTGCAGCATCGGGCACCTTTCCTTAACGCAGCAGGAACGCCAGCCAAAGGCTGACGAGGGCCAGCGGTGAGGTGTACTTCACGAAGAAGGAGAAGCCCTGGTCCAGGCGCAGCCTGCCAGTGGCGGCCCGGAAACACGTTACCGAAACCATAAGCAGCACCAGACACTTGCAAATGTGCCAAAGCAGGTTCACCAGCACCCCGCCGCCGCCTGCGGCCACTAGGGGGTTGGGACACAGGAGCGCGACCGCCAGCTCCAGCACCACCACCAGCTTCACCGCGCTCATAAGATGAAATACCGCCAGCAGCGGGCCGGAGTATTCCAGCAGCGGGCCTTCGATGACCTCGGGCTCGGCTTCGGGAATGTCGAACAGCCCGTGCCCCATGGTGCCGGGGATGAAGAGAACCAGCGCCAGGGCCGCAGGCAGCATCACCGGGTCGAGGAGCAGCGGCCCATGCTGGAACTGGTAGTCCATGATGGCGGGAAGGGACAAAAACGGACCGCTTGCGCCGCCCACGCGCACCGCCACCGCCAGGAACGAGGCGATGAGCGGCATCTCGTAGGCGAACATCATGCACATCTCGCGTGAGAAGCCCAACGCGCCGTAAGGCGAGCTGGAGGAACCGCCCGCAAGCATAAGCCCCATGGCGGGAATGGGCAGCAGGTAGAGCAGGACCAGCAGATCGCCCAGGCCAGTCACGCCGTTCCACACGCCGCCGATGGGCAGCAGCGCCGCCGTCACCAGCATGCCGGTCAACCCCAGCACCGGGGCCAGCCGGAAGGCCACCTCGTTGGCCGTATCCGGTATGAGCGTCTCCTTGGTCATGAGCTTGATGATATCCAGCGCGGGCTGGTACAGGGGCGGGCCAACGCGCCGTTGCAGCCGGGCCACCACCTTTCTGTCCACGCCCTTGAGCAGCAGCCCCAAAGCGAGGACAAAGAGCCCGCCGGGGAAGATCAGGATGGCGAAAACCGCTTCAAGAACATTAGTCATGCTGTCCTCCCAGGCGCTTGAGAGAAAAGTACCCCTTGGACATGCCAGCCAGGAGCTTGATCGGGGCGGCGTAGAGATCGCCAGCGCCGATGCGCGTAAGCCGTTGGTCCACGCTGGTTTCGCCGCAGGTGTGTATGGCCGTGCGCCGCACCCCCCGAGCGGTGAGGCGCGCCACGCCCAGCCACACGCCGCCGCCCACGGCGAGGAGCATGCAGCTCAGGAGCGTCATGTTTGAGGCGCCGTACCCGGAAACGATGCCCGAGAGACCGACCTGCGGCGGCGTAATTCCCAAGGTCTGCTCCAAACCGGCCAGGGGCATGAGCACCAGGCCCGGAAACACACCGGTGAGCAGGCACAGACCTGCCAGAAGCATGATCGGCAGCCGCATGGCCGGGCCGACTTCCCGCGCGCGCTCCGCTGCGGGCGTCAACTGGCCGAAGAACGCGCCGTGCATGAACTTGAGGAAGTACGCCAGGGTGATGACGCTGGACAGGATGGCGATGATGGCCAGCACCAGTTCGCCGCGCTCGATGAGCGCGTAGTAGATGATCAGCTTGGAGCTGAACCCGTTGAAGGGCGGCATGCCCGCGGCAGAGAACAGGGCCGCGCTGAAGCACAGGAAGGTTACTGGCATCTTGCGGCCCATGCCGCCGAGTTCCTCAAGGTTGTGGGCGTTGCTGGCGAACATCAGCGCACCCGCGCACAAGAACGCAAGATCCTTGAAGAGCATGTGGTTGAACAGGTGCAGCAGGCCCCCGGTGACGCCGAGCGACGTGCCCAGGCAGATGCCGAGCACCACGTAGCCGAGCTGGCTGACGGTGGAGTAGATGAGCATTTCCTTGATGCCGGTTTGCAGCAGCGCCTGCACGCCCGCGTACAGGATGGTGACGCCGCCGATCCAGGCGCCCACGTACATGGCCGTGTCCAAGGCCTGGGCAGCGTCGCCGCTGACCCCCTGGGCCAGGACGAAGCGCAGCAGCATGATGCCGAAGGGGCCGCTCTTGAGCAGCATGGCCGAGATGTAGCCGCTCACCGGGGTGGGCGCGGTGGCCGGGTGCATCTGCCAGTCGATGCGCAGCGGCAGCATGGCCGCCTTCATGAGCATGCCGATGCCCATGAGGCATAGGCCGGGCAGCCACACGCCAGCTGGCGAGGACGCGACGGCCCTGGCCACCAGGTCAAAGTCATAGCCGCCGCAGGCCTGCCCCAGAAGCAGCACGCCCAGGAACAAAAACGACGCGCCCGCGATGTTGAACAGGAAGTACTTGGTGCCTTCCTTGAGGGCGGACGGCGTTTCCTCGTGGATGATGGCGAAGAACAGCGGCCAGCTGCTCATGATCTCCCAGAAGCAGAAGAAGGCCACCAGCGAACTGACCGTGGTCATGCCCACCAGGCCGCTGATCATGGTCAAAAAGACCGCGAAGAAACGCCAGGGGCTGTGGCTGTGCGCCATGTAGCCGGTGGAGTAGGCGACGTTCAGCGCGCCCAGGGCCAGCACCAGCAGGGCGAAATAGCGCTGCAACTCGGTCGGGAAGCCGGTTCCGGCAATGGCCCAGCCCAGGGCCAGCACAAGGCTCGCCGTGGCCGCAGCACCGCTCAGCTTCAGGTTCTTGCGCAGCACAATGGCCAGCACCGCGCCGACAAGCGGCAGGACTGCCGCCAGCGGCCAAGGAATGGCGATGTCGGGCAGGGTGCCCCCGGCGGGGAACAGCGCATTCGCCGCAGGCAGCACAAGCGCCACCCACTGGGACGAGAACACGCCCGAACACAGCGCCAGCGCGGCCAGAACGCCGATGCTTAGCTGCATGGAGAACGGCAGCGGGGCCACGGTCCCGCCCTCGTACGGGCTGAAGAACAACACCTTGATGATCCGGCCATAGTAGATGCAGCCCATGAGGCCGCCGACCAGGATCAACGCGGCCATCCAGGGCTGCCCGGCGTCCAGCGCGGCCTGGAGCATAAGAAACTTGCTGAAGAATCCGCCCATGGGCGGCAGCCCCATGATGGACACCAAGCCCACGGCCATGCAAGCGCCCGTGAACGGCATGACCTTGCCCATGCCCGCAAGATCGCCCAGGCGCTGGCTGCCCGCGCGCAGGATGAATCCGCCAGCCGCAAGGAAGAGCAGATCCTTCATCACCGCGTGGTTCAGCACATGGGCAAGCGCGCCCGCCGTGGCGGCAAAGGTTCCCAGGCTCAAAACCAGGCCGATTTCGCCGATTTGCGCCAGGGTGGAATAGGCGAGCATGCGCTTGATGTCCTGCTGCACCAGGGCCATCACCTCGCCGATGGCGAAGGTCGCCGCCGCCATGCCGGTTACAAGCCAGAGCACCCACTGGCCGTACCCGCCCTCATGGGGGCTGCTGGCCAGCGCAGATACCACCAGAGCCACGCCGAACACGCCGACCTTGGTCAGCAGGCCGGACAGCGGGGCCGAGATGGAGGACGGCGCAACCGGGTGCGCGGCGGGAAGCCAGGAGTGCAGCGGGAAAAAGCCCGCCTTCACCATAAAGCCCGCCAGCAGCATCAGCGCAACGCCTGCGGCGGCGGCCGGGCTGTAGGCCGCAAGGGCTCCGGCCATGCCCCCCAGCACGTCGGGAGCGCCGGTTGCGCTCAGGGCCAGCAGGCCGACCTGCATGACGCCCGCGCCTCCCGCGCACATCACCAGGTACTTTGCGCCCGCCGCGAGGGACTCGCTTGTGCGCTTGTGCACCACAAGCATATAGGAGGAAAAGGTCATGACCTCGAAGCTGCTGTAAAAGGCCGCAACATCCGTGGCCGAGGCCAGGCCGATGAGCGAAGCGAGCATGAGGAACAGGAAGAAATAGTAGCGGTCCTCGCCTTCATGGCCGTCCATGTAGCCGATGGAATAGACCACGATCAGGCCGCCGCCCAGGGCGAAAAGCATGGTGAAGAGCTGGCGGAGCGGATCTATTGCAGACCCGGCAGCAGACCCGGCCAGAACCGCCCCAAGCGTCGCTGCGGCAAGCACCAGTGCGGCAAGGCCGCGCAGCGCCGGGGCGAAGCGGACAATGGCGAACATTGCGAACGCGCCCAGGTAGGCGATGACCACCGGACGCGGCCAGTCTCCCAGCCCTGTCATGTGGCCTGCGCTTTCAGCGGAGCCCGCCAGCCCCCCGTGCAGCACTTCGGACATCAGCTCGGCCACCAGTCCAGCGAGTGGGCCGGGCACGAGGCAGGCCAGGGCCAGCGCTCCCGCCAGCAGCAAAGCGCCAACGCCGACACCGGCGAAATACGCGGGCTTGGGCTCCGGCTCCACGGCCTTCTTCAGGCACAGCTCATGGACCACGCGCACCGTATACATTGCGGCGAAAATTCCGGCTGCGGCAAGGGCAAGGGCGACCCAAAGGCCGCCAGCCTCAACGGCGGCAAGAAGCAAAGGCTCCTTGCCCGGAGGCGCGGTGAAGGGAGTAAGGCCAATGGCCGTGAACATGGAGAAGCCCAGCAGCAGCGCAAGCCCCGGACGCCGAGCCCCCGCACCCGCCAGCGCTGGGAGCGAAAAACCGCCCTGCTCTGCCGCCAACCGGCGCAGGCACAGCAGCCACACGGCCCTGGCCGCAGCCTGGTAGAGCAGGTGCAGGCCCGCGCCCACCGCCCCGCCTGCCGTGCCGGAGCCGAAGCCGACGAGCGCATACCCCAGCTGGGCAAGTGCGGAGTAAGCCGTAAGCAGCTTGAGGTTTTCAAGAGAACGAAACGCCAGCACCTCGCTCGTCAGAGCAATCACGGCGCCTGCAGACATCGCGTACAAGGCGTACGTTTGTTGCATGGCTGTCTCCTTGTGGTGCGTTCCCATCTGCATGCAGCGTTCAGCAATACAGCATGTGAATTTGATCACAAGGTATGCCCCCCACCTGCGGCGAGTCAACATACTGTGCATATGGAATATTTTGAGCAAGGCTTCGCCCCTGGCGAAAGCTGGCCCACCAAGGGCTGGCAACGGGTGCACCATGCCGACCGGCTGAAAGCGCCGGACAAGGCTCACCAGGAAATTGCCCCGGACAAAGAAACCTCCGCCCTGCCCCGCACGTGCTGCTCCGAAGGAACCCAGACCCGCCGGGGAACGTCTCGCAATGCCGGGCGCCCCGCGCGGCTCGGCTGTAATGGCTCGCACTTCTCCCCTTGACTGGAAGCCAGAAGCTGCTCCCCGGCCTTGACAAACCCGCCCGATGATGGTGCCGAAAGCGGATGCACACGCTCGACGCGCCGCGCCCCGTACGCGGCAGGCTGGCCCCCAGCCCCACCGGACACCTGCACCTGGGCAACGCCTGGTCTTTTCTGCTGGCCTGGCTGGCGGCGCGCGCGCCGGGCGGGCAGCTTGTGCTACGCCTGGAGGACATCGACCCGGAGCGTTCGCGCCGGGAGTTTGCGGACGCGCTTCTGGCCGACCTGCGCTGGCTGGGGCTGGACTGGGACGAAGGGCCGGACGTGGGCGGGCCATGCGGACCGTACGAGCAGGGGCAAAGGCTGGAGCGCTACGCCGCCGCCCTTGAGGACCTTGCCCGCGCCGGACGCGTGTATCCCTGCTTCTGCACGCGCAAGGAACTGCGCGAACTGGCCAGCGCGCCGCACGCCGTGCTGGCGGGCGATGGCTCCCTGGCCTATCCCGGCACCTGCCGGGAACTGGACGACGCGCAGCGGGCCAAGCTGCTGCGCCAGGGCCGCAAGCCCGCCCTGCGCCTGCGCTGCGACGAGCTGCGCCTGGACTTTGCGGATCTGCTGGCCGGGCCGCAGAGCATGACCCTGGCCGAATGCGGCGGCGACTTCGCCCTGCGCCGCTCCGATGGAGTCTTCGCCTACCAGCTGGCCGTGGTGCTGGACGACATCGCCATGGGCATTACCCAGGTGCTGCGCGGAGATGATATTTTGACCAGCACGCCCCGGCAGCTCTATCTGTACCGTCTCCTGGGGGCCACGCCGCCCAGCCACGCCCACGTGCCCCTGGTGCAAAACACCCAGGGCGAACGCCTGGCCAAGCGGCACCAATCGTTGACCCTGGCCGAGCTGCGGGCCGCGGGCGTAAGCGCACAGGCCGTGGTGGGCTACCTGGCCTGGCGGGCGGGCCTGCAGCGCAAGCCGCAGCCCTGCACGCCGCACAGCCTGCTGCCCGGCTTCCGCCTCGCTGCGCTGCCGCGCGGCCCCATTGTGCTGCCACAGGACATCACCGCACAGCTGCGGGCGCTGACCTAGACGAAGCGGCAGGCGAACCGGGGCAAGGCTCCGCCTTCCCCCGGACCCCCAACCGCCAAGGGGCGCGCCCCTTGGAACCCATTGCCGGGCCAACCGCCGCAGCTGCGCTGCGTCGCCCGGCCCGGAAAACCCCACTGGTGTATTTGCAAAGAATCACGATGAGAACGGCAGCCCCTGAAAAAAACTCGCCGGAGTTCCGCACGGCTTTGCGTGCGGAACTCCGGCGCAGTGGGTTCAAAGGGGCAACGCCCCTTTGCGGGGGTCCAAGGGGGCGGCGCCCCCTTGCTTCGGCCTGTCTAGCCTTCCGCCTGGTCGGTAAAGGGCCGCTCCACCTTTTCGCGGATCATGTCGCGGATGGCGCGCACGGCGGCCAGTTGTTCCTCCGGGCTGCCAGTGACGGCGGCCGGGTCCGGGAAGGGCCAGTGCCAGCGGGTGGTCAGGCCGGGGAACACGGGGCAGGCCTCGGCGGTGGCTCCGTCGCACACGGCGATGACATAGTCGAAGAGCCTGCCCTTGCGGAACAGGTCGAAAACATTCTGAGGCTTCTTGGCGGAAAGGTCGATGCCTTCCTCGGCCATGACCTGCTGGACCAGGGGGTGCACTACGGGCGCGGGGTTGAGCCCGGCGCTTTCGACCTCGAAAGAGTCCCCGGCGAAGCGGCGCAGGAAGGCCTCGGCCATTTGGCTGCGGCCTGCGTTCTGGGAGCAGATGAAAAGAACCTTGAGCTTGTCCATGGGCACCTCTGGCTGGTGGTGTACAGGTCGCGGCGACGGGCCGGGATCCTTGCCGGGAATTAGCACAAAACGCCCGCTACGCCAGGGGTCTGCCCAAGCTGTTGCGCAAATGTTGCCGAATTGTCGCGCTTCCGCCTGCGTGGGGTTGCCAGGCCAGGCGAAGCGGCAGCCAGGCGGAGCGGCAGACGGGCGGAGAGCGTCCTAGGGCTTGCAGTCCACGTGGCACACGCCGGAAAGGCTGGCGGGATCGTTCGGGAACCAGCGCCTTTTGAGCCACAGGGCCACGTTCACCAGGCCGATGAGCACCGGCACCTC
>DIVX01000123.1:29755-35506 GCA_002422505.1 Desulfovibrio sp. UBA6121 | reverse complement strand
CGCCCACGGGCCGGAAGCGCCGCTCTTGCAGCACGCGCAAAAAGGCCTTCTGCAGGTTGAGGGGCATCTCGCCCACTTCGTCCAGAAACAGCGTGCCGCCATCGGCCAGCTTCACCAGGCCGGTGCGGTCGCTGTCGGCCCCGGTGAACGCGCCCTTCTTGTGGCCAAACAACGTGCTTTCCACCAGGGTCTCGGTGAGGGCGGCGCAGTCCACCACCACAAAGGGCTTGGCCGCGCGCGCGCTGTTCATGTGGATGGTGCGGGCGAAGAGCTCTTTGCCGGTGCCGGTTTCGCCGTTAATAAGCACGCTGGCGTTGGTTCCGGCGGCTCCGGCCACGGCATCGAAGCAGGCGCGCATGGGCAGGCTTTTGCCCACCACCTCTTCCAGGCGCAGGGCCACGGGGGCGCAGCCGCGCTTGCCCGTGCGGTATTTGAGCGCGCGCTCCAGGGTGAGCATGGTGTCTTTGATGGGCGAAGGCTTGAGGAGGTAGTCCCACACGCCGCCCTGAATGGCCAGTTCCGCGCCGTCGGGATCGCCCCGGCCAGTAAGGATGATGACCTCGGGCGAGTCTTGCAGGGCCTTGATTTCAGACAGGGCGTCGAGTCCGTTGCCGTCGGGCAGGCTCACATCGAGGAAGGCCACGTCCACCCCGCCCTTGCGCAGGCGCACAATGCCTTCGCGCAGGGTGCCCACGGCCTCCCCGCTCATGCGCATGCGCCGCGTCAGGCTCAAAAGCGTTTCGCGGACTTCTGCGTCGTCGTCGATGATGAGAATGTTGCCCATGCTGCACTCCGAGCTGCGGTTTGTGCGCCTGGTAGCAAACTGCGGGCCAGACCACGCAAAGGGGGGCGAAATGCCCCCCCTGCGCAGGTCTGTAATTCAACTAGGGCACTTGGCCCCCGGCGTCAATGCCGATTTCTAGCGGCTGGTGGTGTGCGAGGTTCCCGCAGCGGCCTGGGGGCGGGAATTGCCCTGGGGCCGTGCGCCCTGGCCACCCTGGCCGGGACGGCCGGAGCTGGGGCGGCCATAGCCGGGACGGCCGCCGTCGGGGCGGGCGCCGGGACGGTCCGCACCGTAGCGCGTGCGGTCGCCGTAGCCACGGGCCGGACGGTCGTCGCGGCGGTCGGCGGCGTAGATGTCGTCGCCGGGCTGCACGCGGTTGCCGTCGGCGTCGCGCCTGTCCGAATTATCGGACCGGGGAGCGCCATAGGCCGGGCGAGGAGCGCGGGACTGCGGGCGGGCAGCGCCGTAGCCGCCGCCACCGCCGCCACCGCCGTAGCCGCCACGGCCACGGTCCATGATCGGACGGTTGAAGTCCTTGTCGGCGGCGCTGGGGCCTTCGTTGTAGTCGAAGCCCTCAATCTTCTTGCGGGTCAGGGGCTCGCGCATCAGCCGCTCGATGGCGCGCACCATGGAGACGTCTTCGCCGGTGACGAAGGTATGCGCCTCGCCGCTGCGTTCCGCGCGGCCCGTGCGGCCAATGCGGTGGGTGTAGGTCTCCGGCGTGCTGGGCACGTCGAAGTTCACCACGTGGGAAATCTGGCTCACGTCGATGCCGCGGGCGGCGATGTCCGTCGCCACCAGGACGCGGTAGCGGCCGGAACGGAAACCGTCCATGGCCTCTTTGCGGCGGCTCTGGGAAAGGTTGCCCTGCAGCGCGGTGGCCTTGTGGCCGGTCTTTTCCAGGTTCTCCGCCAGGCGCTTGGCGCGGTGCTTGGTGCGGGTGAACACCAGCACGGAGCCTTCCTTGTTGCGGTGCAGCAGCTCAAGCAGCAGCTTGGTCTTGAGGTGGTGCGCAACCGGATAGATGGCGTGGCTCACGGTCTCGGTGGGGGCGTTGGTGCCAACGCGCAGGGTCTCCGGGTCCTTCAGGATGTCGTTGGCAAGGCTGCGGATGGCCTCGGGCATGGTAGCCGAGAAGAGCATGGTGTGGCGCTCTTTGGGCAGGCCAGCCAGAATCTTCTTGATGTCAGGCAGGAAGCCCATGTCGAACATCTGGTCGGCTTCGTCGAGCACGAGGGTCTCCACGCCGGAGAGGTCAACGGTGCGCTGGCTCATGTGGTCGAGCAAACGGCCCGGGCAGGCCACGACGATGTCGGTGCCGTTGCGCAGGTTGTTGATCTGACGGCCCATGCTCATGCCGCCGTACACGGTGGTGCTGCGAATGCTGGTGCCGCGGCCAAGGTCCATGGCGGCCTCGTGGATCTGCTCGGCCAGCTCACGCGTGGGGGCCAGAATAAGGGCGCGCACCTTGCGGCGCGGGGAGGCCGGGGCCTTGCTGAGCAGCTTGGTGAGCATGGGCAGCAGGAATGCGGCGGTCTTGCCGGTGCCGGTCTGGGCCAGGCCCATAAGGTCACGGCCTTCCATGGCGGCCGGAATGGCGCGCTCCTGGATGGGCGTGGGAGTGGTGTAGCCGAGCTTGGTGATATTGGCGAGAACGATGGACGGAAGGCCGAAAGAATCGAAAGTCAAAGTAGGTCCTTTGTGAAAGAGGGGCCGCGCAGCGCAAAGGGCGCACCAAACGGCGGCGAAGAGCTTATCTGGTGCGGACGCTGCGGGCCGGGACAAGATGGCTCAATCGGGGCGTATGTCGATTCGGCGGATGAACTGAGGATTTTTGTGGCGGGCTGTGCAGCATTGCCGCGCCTCTCAAGAACTTAGGCCGGGCCAGGGATTGCCCCTGGACCAGGGGTAGATAGGCGTGAAGGGAGGGGTTGTCAAGGGGGAAAGACTTAAGGAGTATTATTATACCCCTCCTTCAAACGCTGCATGGATTGAAGAAATCTGCCAAGGGATTCCTGTGAAGCTCCCTTTGCCGCATCAGAATGCCAGAATACGTTTTGAGTCTGCCAGCCTAAAAATGAAATTAGCCGGGCGCAGTCACAACAGATTTGCGGTAAGCCATCAAGTTCTAAGCTCCAGCCTTGCGGCGTAAAATGGATAAACTTATTCCTGAATCGGTTAAGTCGCTTGATATTTTTCCCCTCAGTCCCCTGAGGGACAAATGGCTGATTACCCCCGATACTCCCTATTTCACGATGCTTCACTTTATCGTAGAGTTTTTCAAAACGATCCAGCTTCTCGGGCGGGTAAGGCGTGCCATTCTGATGAGCATCCATCCACTCTTGACAACATTTGTCTGTAAGCGCAAGAAAACCATTACCATGACGAAGAGAAAGTACCATCATGCCCTGCACAGCGTTGTGTAAAGCAATTATGACCCAACGCCACAAGTGAGGTTCTGCTTCAAGCCCCTCAGAGAAACGGGCCGCCATCTGCAAAGCATTGGAGACTTCTTGTTCCTCATCGGTGTCTAGGTACATTTGTCAGACCTCCCTTGACATTCTGAGCCCAGCTTAATGATCGCTCCAGTGATTCACCCGACTCATCATCCAATCTCCTCCCCCAATTCCCGCAAATATCTCCGCATCACCTCCACCCTCTTCTCCGCCTCGGCCCGCCCAGCTGCCGTCTGCATGCTGGCGGCGGTTTTGAAGAGCTTGCGGTAGAAGTGGTCGATGGTGAACAGGGCGTCGTCGGGTTCGCGGGTGGTGCAAAAGGGATCGGTGGTGCTGTAAAACGGGCGGTTCATGGTACCCGCGCAGGCAAAGCAGCGCGCAATGCCAATGGCCCCGATGCCGTCCAGGCGGTCAGCGTCCTGCACCACTTTCGCTTCCAGCGTGCGCGGCGCAATGTTCGCGCTGAAGCTGTGCGCCTCAATTGCGTGGCCAATGGCCTCGTACAGCGAAGTTCCAAGGCGGGCGGCACAGTCCTGCGCAGAGCAGTAGCCAATTTCCTTCAGGTAGGCGCAGGCCTCCACGGCGGCAAGGCGGGACGCCTGCTTGCGGCGCGGGTCGTCCTTGGGCACCACGACGTAATCGTGCAGCCACGCGGCAGGCAGCACCACGCGCAGGTCCGCGCCCTCTGCCGCCGCAATGCGCTTGGCCGTGGCCACAACGCGCTCCAGGTGCAGCAGGTCGTGGGCCGGGTCGGCCGCGCCCTCGCCAGCCAGGCGCTGGGCCAAATGCGCGCGCAGGTGCTCCTCCAGCCGCTCCAAAGACCTTCCGCACACGCTGTCGGCGTCGGAACCAATGTTCCCACAGCACGAAACGCCAAGAAAGCGCCCCGGCACCCTACTTGCCCCCGTCCACAATGACCATTTTGCCCTTCTTCTCGCCCTTCTCAATCATGCGCACAAGCTCGCGCTGCCATTTTGCGCCGCCCAGCCTCTCGGCCAGGTGCTCGGTCGTGTGCAACACATCGTTTTTGCGGTGCATTTGCAGCAGGCAGCGCTTTACGCCGATTTTGCACGAGGGGCAGCCCACAAGGATGGGCGTGTCGCGGTCCGGGCGCTTGGAATCGGGCCGGGCCAGGTCCGCCGCCAGCTGTTCCTTCTTGCGGTCGCGGATGCGGTTGTAAATGTCCGGGCTGGTAAGCGCGCCCAGGCCGGATTCGCCGCAGCAGCCGGGCGAGAGCCGCACGTTGGCCCCCAAAGCGTCGGCCAGGGCCTTGCGGTACAGCTCCGGGGCTTTCACCTTGGGCACGTCCACCCACTCCGCGTGGCAGGCCGCGTGGTACAGCAGCTTCTCGCCGCCCTCGCCCTTTGGAATCTCCAGGCGCGAGAGCAAAAACTGCACGATGTCCAGGTGCTTGAGCGGCTCGGAAAGCTCCTGGCTGAAGTCGTAGGTCTCGATGGACTCGCGGCAGGTGCCGCAGCTGGTGACCAGCGTGGTGGCCTTCATGCCCGCGCGCCCGGTGGCGATGAGCGTGTCCAGAATCTCCTGAATGGTGCGGTGGCGGTTGGCGTTGTAGGCCTCGGTGCAGCCGCTGGAAAGCAGCGGATAGCCGCAGCACAGGTGCCGCGCGGGCAGCACCACGTTCACCCCGGCCTTGAGCAGCAAAAACACACCGGCCATGCCGATGCTGTGGCTGAACAGCCCGGCGCCGCAGCCGGGGAAGTACAGCACGGTGTCGTCGAAGGACGCCGTGGAGGTACGGAACAGCGATTGCTCGGCAAGGTGCAGCTCCTGCGCCAGGTTGCGCAAATCGACCAGCGGGCCGGGGCCTTGCAGGGCCGGGCTGGCAAGCCGCTTGCGGAAGTGGCCGGGCACAAGGCCGATGACGCTGTTGGCCGCCGCCTGCCCCAGGGACAAAAGCTTGGCCACGCGGGGCACATGCCGCGAAGGGTCGTCGGCCAGCTTGGTCAGAATAAGCGACTTGAGCGGATGCCCACCCTTGCCCTTGTATTCCAGAAACGAGCGTATTTGCAGCGCGTTGGCGGCGGAATCTATCTTGACCGGGCACACGGCCTTGCACTTTCCGCAGGCCGTGCAGTGGTCCATTATGCGCCTAAGCTCGTCCAGCAGCTCGGGCGAGGGCTCGCCGCCCTGCACCTGGGAGTAGTAGATGGCCTCGGTAAGCGCGCCCAGGCTGAGGTTCTTGTTGCGCGGATGATACAGCAGCCCGCGCGCCGGGCTGTACATGGGGCACACCTGCTTGCACTTGCCGCAGCGCGTGCAGGTCTGCACGTTCTTGAGCAGTTCTATCAGGCTCTCCTTGTCCTTCAGCGCGGTCTGCTGCAGGTCGCCTATCAGCCGGTTGAAGGAGAAGGTATAGGGCTCCACAGCCAGGGTGCGCCGGGTCAGCTTGCCGGGGTTCAGCACGTCGGCGGGGTCCACAATGCGCTTGTAGGCCGCCAGGGCGTCTATCTTGGCCTGGGAAAGAAAGCCGATCTTGGTGATGCCGATGCC